>JBBIMQ010000036.1:0-12574 GCA_037444345.1 Gemmatimonadota bacterium
GGGATACCGGAGCTCCGCGCTTGGCACGGCGTTCCGGGTGCCAAGGAGCTCGTCGATCTCGGTGCAGGCGGTGTTGGTGCCGGAGTCGCTGAGCCGGCACTCGTTCCGGTAATAGGAGCCGGAGGTGTTGCCCCGCAAGAGGTCGGTGCTCCCGAGGAAAATCTGGTAACCGAACCGCTGGGCGTCGCTCCCGATCCGGCCGAAGAAGAGCGCCCGGGTGGCGAAGGTGAAGGGCCCCACGATCTTGTCGTAGCGGCGATAGTCGGCGAGCAGCGTGGTGAAGGTCCGGCCGCCCAGGCTCTGGGACGCTTCGAGCCGCCAGCGCCGGCCGTAGAACGGCCCCACGTAGCCCGGCCCAGACCAGCGCGGCCGAGGGGGCCACGTAGCTGTAGCCATCGAGCGCCACTTCGCTCACGGTGGCATCGTCGGTCTGGTCGCCGGTGAGCGGGTCGTAGGGAATCGTGACCGTCTGGCGGTGGTCGCTGACGGTGGCCGCGGAGAACCCGAGTTCGGTGCGGAAGAACCGGCTGAACGGATAGAGTCCGGCGAAGTCGGCCGACCGCACCACGATGCGGCGGAGCCGGCTGCGAAAGAGGTTCTGGTTCGGGTTGTTCGGGTCGGTCTCGATCAGGCTCGGCTCGAAGAAATAGAACGGTTCCTGGGACAGGCCGGCGGCCCAGTTGAGACGCTTGCTCAGGTTGACATAGGTGGCCGTGATCGAGGCCTCGCTCAGCCGGCCGTTGACGAAACCGGCGAAGATCAGGTTGTGGTTGCCCAGAATGTCGCTCAGGACGATGGCGCTGCCGCCGTAGATGCCACCGCCGAAATTGTCCCGCACGTAGCCGATGCTGGGCCGGGCGACGTAATCCGGCTTGAAATCCACCTTGTAGGGGCGGATGCTGAACTCCGTGGTGTCGGGCAGCGGGAGCGCAGCCGAGTCGAGCAGCGCGGTGATGCTCACGGGGCGCCGGGCCGAGTCGGCCGGCAGTGCCGGGGTGGTGTCGGCCTGGCGGAACACCCCGTCGCTCACGTAGAGGGAACCGCTCTGGACCAGCGGGGCCGCGGTCGTATCCGCCCGGCGGTCCTCGACTCGCCCGATCGGCCCGAAGGCCGAGTCGCGGGCCCGGTCCTCCACCCGGCCGATCGGCCCGAAGGCCGAGTCACGGGGCGGGCCCGCGGCGAGGGTGTAGGGCTGCCGCTTGAGGCTGCGGGGGGCGCTCACGGCGTACACGTCGAAGTCGCCGCGCGAGTAGTAGACAAACGCCAGCCGGTCGGCGTTGCGGGCCCAGGAGAGGACCGGCGAGTACGGGGTGATGCCCTGGGCGCCGGTATAGAGATCGGTGAGCTGGTAGACCTGCCGGTCCTGGAGGTCGAACAGGAAGATGTTGCTCACCCCGTTTCGGTCGGAGACGAAGGCGATCTCCCGCCCGTCGGGCGACCACTGCGGGCTCACGTTCTTCCCGCCCTCCATGTGTGGCAAGACCTCGATCCGCCCGGTCGCGACATCGTAGAGGGCCAGTTTCATGTCCCCGATCCGGAGCCGGTCGAGATCGGTATCCGGCCCGCGATCGGTGGCGAAGGCGATCGTGGTGCCGTCGGGCGACCAGACTGGCTGCAGGTCGGCGTACTTGTCGCGGGTGAGGCGCCGGAGCCCGGTGCCGTCGGCATTGATCACGAAGAGGTCCGACAGGCCGCCGTCGTATCCCGTGAACACCAGCTGCTTGCCGTCGGGGCTCCAGGAGGGAGTGGTGACGCCGTTCAGCGCCACCTGGATCCGGCGGTGCTCCCGGTTCCGGGCCACGTCAATGATCACGATGTCATCGCGGGGGCCGCGCTTGGCCGCGATGGTGAGGTACTTCCCGTCGGGCGACCAGCTCGCCTGGGAGTTGATGAACCGGTAGGTCTCGTAGTTGCTGCTGTAAGAGGACTTGAGCAGCCGGCGCTTGACCGCGCCGGTCCGGGCATCGGCCAGGTACAGGTCGATGAAGTAGAAATCCCGCTCGCTGAAGTACGCCACCTCGCTCCCGTCCGGCGAGAGGGCGGGAGCCAGGTGATAGGTGCCCTTGGATCGCCGCTCGGTGAGCACGGCGTCCGCCACGTCCCGCGCCTTCTGGCGGGTGCCGATCTCCGGCAGATAGCGCCGCTGGACGGCGTCCTTCCAGAGCTCCGACAGCTGGCGGTAATCCACGCCCACCACGCGCCGGAGCGCGCCTTCCAGGCCGCCCCCCCCCGCCAGGGTGCCGTGCAGGATGGCGCCGATGGACTCGTCGCCCCAGCGCTCGGCGATGAAGGCGACCAGCGCCTGGCCGAACCGATAGGGGAAGATCCTGGGATCCTTCTCCAGTTGCTCGATGGTGGGGATCTTCCCCTCGATGGCCGCGTCGCGGAGCCACATGGCCGTGTTCGGGTCTATGCCGCCGATCGAGAGGTACTCCGCCATCCCTTCCACGAACCAGAGCGGCGGGTTGACGTTGATCAGGGTCTGGAGCCCCGCGCCCGCCCGGCCCCGGCTCCAGATGTCGTACTGGAACTGGTGCACCATCTCGTGCTGGAGCACGTGTTGCAGCTCGTCGTACGAGCCGGTGAAGGGCAGGATGATCCGCTGCTTGAAGAAATCCGTGACCCCGCCGGTGCCCTCCCCGGGCGACTCGCCGCCCAGGGCGTTGGTCTGCTGGAAGTCGGAGTGGGAGGCGTACAAGATGATGGGTTTGCGCTCCCGGTACTGGTGGCGCAGCACCCGGCTCAGGATCGCATAGGATCGCTCGGCCATCCGGCCCGCGTCGAGGGCGGCCTCGCGGGCTTCGGGATAGAAGTAGATGTCGAAGTGCTCGGTCTTGAGTACCTTGAAGTCGAAGGTGCGGTACTGGACCTTGTTCTGGCCGAAGTAGTACTGGGCCGAGGCAGCGCCGGGCAGGGCCGCGGCCAGGACCAGGCTCCACGCGAGTTTCCTGAGCATCGTCGAGCTTTCCAGTTAGGCGCCGAGCGGAAGCTCCGGCGCATCGCTCCAGAGACGCTCCAACTGGTAGAAGGAGCGCGTCTCCGGGTGAAAGACGTGGACCACGAAGTCCACGTAATCCAGCAAGACCCAGCGGCCGCCCGGAAGGCCCTCCACGTGGTGAGCCCGGAAGCCGGTCCGGTGGAGTTTTTCCAGGACCGATTCCGCGATGCCCCGGACGTGCGCATCGGAGGTTCCGCTGGCCAGGATGAAGTAGTCCGTGGCATCGCTGAGTCCCCGGAGATCGAGGACCAGGATCTGGCGGCCCTTGAGGGCGTCAATGGCCCTCACCGCGGCGTGCACCCCCTCCACCACCGGGTGTGGTGGCCTGGCCATCGTCACGCTATCCCGCTCTCCGGCACGCCGTCCTCCACCTGGTAGAAGACGGCCCAGGACCCGACCCCGACGTGGGCGCCCAGAACCCCCGTGGCCAACGACACCAGGCAGTCGCGTGGATTCCAGGCGGCCACCAGGGCGGCGCGGAGCCGCTCGGCCACCTCGGGCGCCTCCGCGTGCGCGATCCCGAACCGGACTTGTCGGGGGCGGGGGGTGAGGCGCTGCTCCAGCAGGCGCAGCACCCGGGGCACCAGGCGCTCCCGCCCGCGCACCCGATCCACGGGGACGATACTCCCGCCGCCGTCGAGGCCCAGGATCGGTTTGACGTCCAGCATCCCGGCGATCAGGGCCTTCCCCCGGGTCACCCGGCCGGACCGGAGAAGGTTGTCGAACCGGTCCACCGTGAGCAAACACCCCGACTGCCTCCGGATGCGGGCCAGCTCCCGGGCGATGGCGGCCGCCGGCCATCCGACCTCCGCCAGCTCGGCGGCCCGGAGGGCCAGCAGTCCCAGGCCGAGGGAGGCGGTGGCGCTGTCCACGAAATGGACGCCGTCAATCCCGGCGGCGCTGGCCGCCGCGACACCCGACTGATACGTCCCGGAGAGCCGGGCAGCCAGCAGCACCGCCACGACCTCATGCGCCTCGGCGCGGGCCTCGCGCAGCACCCGCACGAAGTCGCCCGGCGCGGGTTGCGACGTGGTGGGGTGGAGCGGGGAGGCCCGCATCTGCCGGTAAAACTCCTCCGGCCCCAGTTCCACCCGGTCCAGCCAGGCGCGCTCGCCGAACAGGACCTGGAGCGGCACCAGACCAATCCGGTAGCGGTCCAGCACGGCATCCGGAAGATCGGCCGAGGAGTCCGTGACGACGGCCACGCGGCGCCGCTCGGGGTGCGCGAGCTCGCGGTGCTGAGCCCGCATGTCCTCGGCCTTGGTTGCTTCCAGTCTCCCCCACTGCCTGGCTAAGGTAAAGACGGCCTCCGGGGTGTCGGTGTGCACATGAATCCTGAGAAGGCCCTGGGTGAGCACGACCTGGACGGAGCCGCCGAAGTGCCGGAGCCTGGCGCGGACTTCGTTGGCGGCGGGAAGCTGGTCGCCTCGTACCGCAAGCTCGGTGCAGAATTGATAGTCGCGTTCCGGTGCGACCGCGGCCAGCGCGGCGGGGGCGGGGGAGTCCTCCCCGGCGGCCGGGCGCGGCGCCGGGAGGATCGGGTCGCCCTCGATCAGACGCACCACGCCCTCGATCATCCGGAGAAACCCCTTGCCTCCCGCGTCCACCACTCCCGCCTCGCGCAGGACCTCGAGCAGCTCGGGCGTCCGGGCCAGGGCTGACCCGCCCTCTTGGAGCATGCGCGTCATGAAGACCGAGAGGTCCGGCGAGTCGGTCGCGGCTCGCTCGGCGGCGGTGGCGGCCTCGCGGGCCACGGTGAGGATGGTGCCTTCACGCGGGTCGTCGAGGGATGCGGCCAGCTGCTCGACCCCGCGCCGGAGGCCGGAGGCGAGGTCGCTGGCGCTCGCACTTTCCTTGCCTTCCATCTCGGCCGCGAAGCCGAGGAGGAAGTGCGCCAGCATCATGCCGGAATTGCCCCGGGCCCCGAGCACGGCTCCGCGGGCGGCAATGCTCGCGGTCACCGAAAGCGGCGCGTCGCCGAGCGCCCGGAGGGCGTCGGCGACGGCGCGCAGCGTCAGGCTGAGGTTGGTGCCGGTGTCTCCATCGGGCACCGGGAAGACATTGATCCGGTTGATCTCTTCTTTCCCCGCCGCCACCCAGTCCGCCGCCGCCAGCAGTGACCGCCTGAGCCGCGGTCCGTCCACGTATCGGATGCCGACGGCCATCCCCCAGCGTTCACTCCGCCACGACGGTGACCGAGATCGTGGCCTGCACGTCCGGGTGCAGCCGGATGGACACCTGGTGCGTGCCCAGGGTCTTGAGGGGGTGCTCGAGTTCGATTTTCCGCCGGTCCACCGCGATCCCCTTGGCCGCCAGCGCCTCCGCCAGGTCCTGCGCCGTGATGGACCCGAACAGCCGGTCCCCCTCGCCGGCCTTGCGCGCGAGCGTGAGGGTGAGGCCTGCGAGCCGGGCTGCCGTGGCCTCGGCCTCGGTACGCTCCTGGGTGCGACGGGCTTCGCGGGCCCTGGCCTCCGCCTGGACCCGCTTCTTGTTCCCCTCGGTGGCCTCGTAGGCCAGTCCCTTGGGAAGCAGGAAGTTCCGCGCATAGCCGGGCTTGACCCGGACCAGCTCGCCAGCCCGGCCCAGGCTCTTGACGTCTTCTCGGAGGATGACCTCGATCATCGTTGCAACCTCGTCAGGACTGGGGCCCTCGGGCCCCTCTGCCAGCCACCGGCAGCGATCCTCCCGATCACGGCGCCTGGCTCAGCTCGAGTAGCCCTTGATGTACGGCAGCAGGGCCAGCTGCCGCGCCCGCTTGATCGCCACCGAGAGCTGCCGCTGATGCCGCGCGCACGTGCCCGACAGCCGGCTGGGCAGGATCTTGCCCCGCTCGGTGAGAAACCGCTGCAGGGTTCGCTCGTCCTTGTAGTCCACCACCCGCACGCCGGCCTCGCAGATGGCGCAGGTCTTCTGGCCGCGTCTCATTCTTCTTCCTCCTCGTCCGGCTTGGGAGCCCCGGCCGGCACCGGCTGGGCCCCCTCGTTCACCACGACCAGAAAGCGGAGCACGCCCTCGTCCAACTTGACCGCCCGCTCGTACTCGGGGAGCTGGTCGGGCCGGGCGTCGAACTTGGCCACCACGTAGTAGCCGGTCTCGTGCCGCTTGATCGGATAGGCGAGGGTGCGCTTGCCCCAGTGGTTCACTTCGGGGGGCGGGCCGCCGGGTTGCTGGAGGAGCGCGTGGAAGCGAGCCAGCCGCTCGTTGATGGCGGCCTCCTCGAGGGCGCTGTCGAAGATATAGACCGCCTCGTATTGACGAGTCATGTCACCTTCCTTTGGTCTGGTCGCCCCGGGCCCGGTGCCGGCGCCGGGGAGGATCGCTGTCGGGCCCGAAAAGATAGACGCGGCCGGGGGGCAGGGCAACTAGACGCTGAACCGGAACAACAGGATGTCACCATCGCGGACCAGGTAGTCGCGACCCTCGGAGCGCACCAGCCCCTGTTCCCGCGCCGCCTTGTAGCTTCCGGCACGGAGGAAGTCCTCGAAGGCGATCGTCTCGGCCCGGATGAAGCCCTTCTGGAAGTCGGAGTGGATCGCACCGGCGGCTTCATAGGCAGTGGCCCCCTTCCGGATGGTCCAGGCCCGGACCTCGTTGTCGCCCACGGTGAAGAACGTCTCCAGGCCGAGCAGCCGATAGCCGGCGTGAATCAGCCGGTCGAGACCCGGTTCGGGGACACCGCTCGAGGCGAGGAACTCCTGACGCTCCCCGGGCGGCAGTTCCGCCAGCTCGGCCTCGAACTTGGCCGAGAAAGGGACGATCTCGGCTTCCTCGTGGTGGGCCTGGACTGCCTTGCGGAGGGCCTCGAGCCAGGGGCCGCCACCGGCTGCGAGGTCGCCTTCACTGACATTGGCGGCGTAGAGCACCGGCTTGGCGGTGAGGAGTCCCAGGCGCCGGAGGTAACGGATGGTGTCCTCGTCTTCCCCCGCCTCCCGCGCGCCACGACCGGCGTTGAGTTCCTCGACCACCCGCTCCAGCACCGCCGTTTCGGCCCTGGCCTCCGGGTCCCCCGCGCGGGCGGCCTTGCGGGCCTTGTCCAGCCGCCGCTCGACGATCGCGAGGTCGGCCAGCGCCAGTTCGCTGGTGATCACGTCGTGGTCGCGCACCGGGTCCACCGGCCCCATCACGTGGATCACGTCCGGGTCCTCGAAACAGCGGACCACGTGCACGATGGCATCTACCTCGCGAATGTGGGCGAGAAACTGGTTGCCCAGCCCTTCCCCCTGCGCGGCGCCTTTCACCAGCCCGGCGATATCCACGAACTCCACCACCGCCGCGACCCGGCGTTTCGGCCTGACCATGGCGACCAGCCGGTCAAGCCGCGGGTCCGGGACCTCGACCACGCCGGTGTTCGGCTCGACGGTGCAGAAGGGGTAGTTCTCCGCCGGCGCCCGGGCCGCGGTGAGGGCGTTGAAGAGGGTGGACTTGCCGACGTTGGGCAGGCCGACGATGCCGAGGCGGAGCATGGGTGGTCAGCCCTCACCCTCGGCCGGCCTCCGGTTGAATCGGCTCATCGCCACCTCGATGCCTTCGGTCAGCCAGCACTCCACCGCCTCGGCCATGGGGTCGAGCAGCTGGCGCAGTGCTTCCGCTTCCTCCCGGGTGAACTCGCTCAGCACGTACTCGGCGCTGTCGTCCACCTCCTCCGGCAGCGGGCCCACGCCGATCCGGAGCCGGGGGTAGGCCTGGCTCCGGAGCGCTCCCTCGATGCTCTTCAGTCCGTTGTGCCCGCCGCTCGTGCCCCGGGCCCGGAGCCGGAAGCGGCCGAGCGGGAGGGCGAAGTCATCCACCAGCACCAGGAGATCGCGGGCCGGGTCGAAGTCGGGCTGGTTGCGGAGCGGGGCCAGGGCGGCGCCGCTCCGGTTCATGTAGGTCTGGGGCTTGAGGAGCACCAGCTCCTGGCCGAGCACCGTCCCGCGCGTCTCCCGGGCCGCGGGGACGCGGCGGAACGCCGGAAGACCCCAGCGCCGCGCCAGATGGTCCGCCAAGAGAAACCCGGCGTTGTGCCGGGTGTTCTCGTACTCCGGGCCCGGGTTCCCGAGCCCCACGATCGCGCGCAGGGGCTATTCCTTTGCCTGATCCTCGGCCTCGGCCTCTTCCTCGGCCTTCGGCTTGCGAATGAGCTCGGGTTCCGCCGGTGCCTCGGTGGCCACCGCGGGAGCCGCTTCCTCGGTACGCGGGGCCACCACCGAGCAGACCGGGAGCGCGGGGTCGTTCAGAATCTCCGCCTTCGGGATCGAGATGTCACGCACGAACATCGCATGCCCGATGGCCAGGTTGGTGACGTCCAGGTCCACTCGCTCCGGGATGTCGGACGGGTAGACCCGGATCTGGATCCGGTGCATGACCTGGTCCAGCACGCCGCCGAAGTTCCGCACTCCGTCCGGGACCCCGACCAGGTGGACTGGCACCTCGAGGGTGATCTTCTCGTCGGCCCGGACCTCGTAGAGGTCCACGTGCAGGATCTCGGCCGGACGCAACGTGTTGCGCTGGATTTCGCGGATCAGTGCCTTGACCGGAGGGCCGCCGTCCAAGCTCACGTCGAGGATGGTGCTGGCGGCGCTGATCCCGGTCAGCAGGCGGGCGAATGCCGCGCCGTCGAGCTCCAGCGGCTCCGCCGGGCGGTTGTGGCCGTAGATCACCGCCGGGATCTTGCCCTGGCGGCGGAGCGAGCGGGCCGCGCCCTTGCCGGTGTGCCGGCGGCGCCGAACGGCGAGAGAAACCTGGTGTGCCATGCCTGAGTCCTTGCCTGGTGCGCTCAGTCGAAGAGCGAGCTCACCGACTGATCGCTGTGAGTATAGCCGATCGCCTTGGCCAAGAGCGGGGCGACCGAGAGTACCTTGAGCTTGTCGAAGCGGCGCTCCGGCGGGATGAGCACGGTGTTGGTCACCGCCACTTCCTTCACCGGGCTGTTCATCAACCGCTCCACCGCCGGCCCCGACAGCAGGGCGTGGGTGGCACAGCAGTAGATGTCCTCGGCGCCGAGGCGCTTGAGGGCGTGGACCGCCTCGGACATCGTCCCGCCGGTGTCAATCATGTCGTCCGGAATGAGGCAGTCCTTCCCCCCCACTTCGCCCACCACGTTGACCACCTCGGCCACGTTCGCCGAGGGGCGCCGCTTGTCAATGATGGCAAGGCTCGCGTTCAGCCGCTTGGCGAACCCCCGCGCCATCTTGGCCGCCCCGACATCCGAGGCCACCACCACCAGCTCCCGCAGCGGCTTCTGCCGGTAGTGATTCACGAACACCGGGGCCGCGTACAGGTGATCCACCGGCAGATCGAAGAACCCCTGGAGTTGGTGCTGGTGAAAGTCCATCCCCAGCACACGATCGGCCCCCGCCACGGAGACCAGGTTGGCCATGAGCTTGGCGCTGATCGCCACTCGGGGCTGGTCCTTGCGGTCCTGCCGGGCATAGCCGAAATACGGGATCACCGCCGTGATCCGGGCGGCACTCGCCCGCCGCGCCGCGTCAATCAGGAGCAGGAGCTCCAGAATGTTCTCGGCGGGCGGGTTGGTGGGCTGGATGACGAACACGTCCCGCCCGCGCACATTCTCGTCAATCTTGACGAAGATCTCGCCGTCCGCGAACCGGCGCAGGGTGACCTGGCAAAGCGGTTGCCCAAGCTGTTGCCCGACCTCCTCGGCAAGCGGTCGGTTGGCCGAGCCGGAGAGGAGGAGCATCTGGCTGTGGTTGAGCGAGAGGTCCGCCATAAAGCAAGCCGCGGAAACTAGTTATGGGGAAGGACCGAGTCAACGGGCGGAGCCTTGACCCAGCGGACTGGCAGGTGACCTCGACCACCGGGCAAGCCGCCCCGAGGCCGCTCCACTCTCCTGGCTCTCGCTGCCTCTGGGGCCCGCTGCCACTCAGCCCGGGGCCGGGCGCCGGTCCGCGGCCTGGGAGGCCTGGTACTCGGACCCGCGCTGCGATTGGCCCTGGTGGATTCGAACCACCATTCCCAGATCCAAAGTCTGGTGTCCTGCCGTTGGACGAAGGGCCAGCGGTCGGGAAGCTACCATGGCGACCGGGCAACGGGAACGCCGCCTACTCCTCGCCGCGTCGGTTCGCCGGCGCGGGCCCGGGTGGCGGGCTCGCCAGGGTATCCACCGCGAGGGTCTCGCCGTACTTCCTTCCCAGCCTCGACCGGGCCTCGTCCCGGTCGGCCGGCGAGCGGTAGACCGCGAAGATCGCCGAGCCCGACCCCGACATCCGGCAGACCAGGGGGTGCGTGCCCGCCAGGGCCTCGAAGGCGGCCCGCAACTCCGGGTGGCGGCCGAACAGGACCGACTCGAAGTCATTGCTTGACAGGCGGCCGATCTGGCCCCAGCTGGCGAGCACCGAAGGGTCGAGCGCCACGGCGCCCCGGCGGCCGGCGCCGTGGCACGCCACGTCCAGCCACCGATAGGCCACGGGGGTGCTGATGCGGACCGGCGGAAGGACGAGGAGGGCGGGGGCGACCGGCAGGGGCGGCAGGCGCAGCATGCGCTCGCCCCGGCCCCAGGCGAGCGCGAACGGGGCGCCGCTCACGAAGAAGGGGACGTCGCTTCCGAGCCGGGCGGCGAACTGCAAGAGCTCGTGGCGCGGCACCGCCTGGCCGGCGAGCCGGTTCACCAGGTCCAGCGCTGCCGCGGCGTCGCTCGAGCCGCCGCCCAGCCCGGCGCGCACCGGGATTCGCTTCTCCAGCGTGAGGTGCACGCCGAACCGGTTCCCGGTTGCCTCCAGCACCATGCGCGCGGCGCGCACCGCCAGATTCTCCTCCGCCGGCCCGGTGTCGGCGCCCCGTACCTCGAGGCTCACGGCGGCGGCTTCCCGCCGCTCGGCCACCAGCTCGTCGGCCAGGCTGATGAGGCAGAAGAGGGTCTCGATGCCGTGGAACCCGTCGTCCTCGCGGGCCAGTACCCGGAGGAAGAGATTGAGCTTGGCGTGCGCCGCGGCTCGAACCGTGCCGCTCACCGGAGCTCCTGCTGCAGGCGCCTGAGGCCGACCTGGGTCCGCAGCAGAGACCAGGCCCCGAGCAGCGTGATGGGGAGGAACGTGGCGACGTGATAGGTGATCGCGTAGCTCGCGGCCACGCTCCGGTCCACCTCGTAGAGCGCGAGCACCGCGATGATCGGGGCCTCGAACACGCCCACGTATCCCGGGGTCGAGGGCACCGCGATCCCGAACATGATCAGGCCCTGCATGATCAGCGCCCCCGGCAGGTCCACGGGAATGGCGAAGGCGGCGAACATGACGTAGAAGGAGCAGGCGCTGAGTCCCCAGATGGCGAGCGACCAGAGCACGACCCCGACGATCCGCCCCGGCGAGGTCAGGACCGAGAGCCCCTGCCGAACCCCCTCGATGAGCCCCACGACCCGGTTTGCCAGGCGTTGCCCGGGAAGGAATCGGCGAGCCACGCGTTCGGCGGCGAGCGGGAAGGCCACGACCAGTCCCGCCGCGACAAAGCCGATCAGCGCCGCCACGCCGACCGCGGTCACCACCCGGCCGAGGGGCACCCCGCCCACCGCGGAGCCGGCCGGGAGTCCCGCCAGCAGCAGCCCCACGCCCAGCAGGAAGATCACGGTGATGGCGTCGAACAGCCGCTCGACTGCGATCGAGGCGAGGGCCGCGGTGAACCGCACGCCCGTCAGCTGATGGGCGGCGAAGGTCCGGAGTACCTCGCCCATGCGGAGCGGCAGGGTGTTGTTCGCCATGAAGCCCATCGCGATGGCGTGCCAGAGCGGGAGGGCTGGGAGCCGCGCGCCCGATTCGCTCTGGAGCAGGAGCTGCCAGCGGAAGATTCGCACCACGAACGTGGCGGTAGCCAGGACGACGCCGAGCCCGATCGGCAGCAAGCGGGCCTGGCGGATGGCCTGGCCCACCTCGCGAAACTGGACGTCCTTGAGGGCCCACCAGAGGAGCAGGCCCGAAATCGCAACGCCGAGCAGGGCTTGCCAGACCCGGGCCCGGCGGCGAGGGGGCGGAGGCGAGGCGGCCAAAGAAGATCAGTCGTGGCTGGCGAGGGCCACGAGATCCAGCAGCTCGTCCACCAAGGGGCGGAGGTCCGCCCCGCTCGCGGCACCCGCCAGGGCCCGCCGGAGCTCGGTGCCCACCTCGTGGGCCCGCTCAAGCGCGGAGCGGCCCCGGTAGAGGATCGTGTCAATGTCCACGACGGCGGGTGCCTGCTCGAGGGCGGCCGCGGCGGGCGCGGCGGGCGCGGGCGTGGTGGTCGGCGGTGTGGCTGGTTCGCCGCTCGGGGCCGTCCCGCTCAGGAGCTCTTCGTACCGGGCCCAGCTGGCGGCGAGGTCCGGTGCCTCCTCGGTCATTTCGAGGCTCTCGATCGGGACGATCGGGAGCTCGTCCGTAGCGATCTGACCGGGGGCCACCGCGGCCATCGAGGCGGGCTCCTCGCCGAGCCCGGTCATCGCGCTGGCCAGCTCATCGAAGTGGCGGGCGAGGGGGACGGGATCCACGGCGTCCGACGCGGCCCGCAGCCGGGCCCCCGCCTGGGCGAGCAACTCGGCGAAACGGGCGGGGTGACGGGTGGCGGCGCTCCGGGCGATGGCCCCGCGAGCGGCGCCCGCGAAGTGCTCGACCGCGC
>JBBIMQ010000037.1:0-8384 GCA_037444345.1 Gemmatimonadota bacterium
ACCGTGTCCGGGCTCTTCGGGCCGTAGGGAACCCGAGCGGTGTCGCCGAAGTAGATGGTGGACTCGCGCGGCAGCCGCTCGTAGATGGCCCGGGCCACGGTGAGCCCGCCGATCCCCGAGTCGAAGATGCCGATCGGCGCGCCGGTCACGGAACCCGAAAGGGCACCCGCACGCCAGCCCCCACTCCGTCAGGCAGGGGCTGGATCCGGAGGTCCGGCGGGAAGTCCCAGAGATGGCTCGAGACGTAGGCCTCGATGGCGGAAAACAGGTGATTGAAGGCGAGCAACACCAGCCAGTCCTGGCGTTCCTTTCGCTTGGCCCCGGCACGGCTGGAACCGGTGTTCTCGAGGTGGCTGAGCTCGTGGGACACCTTGATGGTCATACCGAGGGTGACGCCTTCCCAGGTCACGAAGAGCGCGCCGGTGAGCTTGCGGCCAAGGCGAGCCTGCCCCCACCCGGGCAGGAGGAGCGAGCGCCACAGCCCGCCCAGCGGCGAGATCGGGGGGCGGAGGGCCGGGGTCGCCTGGGCAGCCGGCACCGTGTCCGGGGTGACTCGGCCCTGGTCCTGGGCTCGCGCCGGGCAGGCGGCCACCGCCAGGGCCACCAGGCCCCCCGCCCCGCCGCGCAGGACCGTCACCGTACGATCTCCCGAACGGCCGCGGCGAACCGATCCACGTCCTCTTCCGTCGTGTCCCAGGCGGTCATCCACCGTACCTCCGAGGTCGCGGCGTCCCAGACGTAGAACCGAGCCCGCTCCTGGAGGGCTGGAATATGGCGCGCGGGGACCCGCACGAATACCCCGTTGGCCTCGACCGGCTGGGCGAGCTCGACACCCGGGATCCCCCGCACCGCCTCGGCGAGGCGGCGCGCCATGCGGTTGGCGTGTTCGGCATTCCGCCGCCAGAGGTCGGTCCCGAGAAGGGCGGTGAACTGCACCGCGAGAAACCGCATCTTCGAGGCGAGCTGCATGCCCTGCTTCCGGAGGTACTTGAAATCGGCGGGCTCGAGCCCGGTCAGGAAAAGCACCGCTTCCGCGCCGAGCAACCCGTTCTTGGTTCCTCCGAAGGACACCACGTCCACCCCGGCATCGGTCGTGAGGGCGCGGAGCGGGAGCCCGAGACCGGCCGCCGCATTCGCAAGCCGGGCTCCATCCATGTGGAGGTAGAGGCCAAGCCGATGGGCGGTGTCGGCCAGGGCGCGGATTTCCTCGGGACGGTAGACGGTCCCGCGCTCGGTGGCCTGAGAGATGGAGACGATGCGAGGTTGGACCCGGTGTTCGTCGCCGATGCCGTGCCAGTGCCGCTCGATATCGGCGGGCCGAAGCTTGCCGTCCGGGGTGGGACAGAGCAGGAGTTTGCACCCGATGAAGCGCTCGGGAGCACCGCACTCGTCCAGATGGATGTGGGCCCCGTCGGCGCAGATCACCGCCTGGTGCGGCGCCATCAGCGCCTGAAGGGCCAGCACGTTGGCCGCCGTGCCGTTGAAGACGAACCAGGCGCGGGTGCCAGGACCGAAGTGCTCCCGGAAGCACTCGATCGCGGCCTCGGTGTAGGGATCCTGCCCGTAGGCCGGCACGTGCCCGGCGTTGGCGCCGGCGATCGCGGCCAGCACCTCGGGGTGGACCCCGGCGTTATTGTCGCTGGCGAAGTGGCGGGCCGGGATCACGCGGCAACGATCACGGGCAGGGCCGCCGGAACGATCCGGATCTCGACCCGATCCGAACAGGCCCGGACTTCCCCGTCCAGTTGCGCCAGAAGGACACCGTCCCCCCCCTGCACCGCGAGCCGTGTGGTCCGGAAGCTCCGCACCGCCCTCAGCCCGCCGTGCCTCCCGAGCACCGCGAGGGGGAGCTTGGAGAGGATGCCCGCGACCGACTGGTGCCCGATGGCGCAGACATCGAGGATCCCGTCGTCCGGCACCGCGGAGGGGGTGAGCCTGAACCCGCCTCCCACCACCGGGCCGTTCCCCACTTCGAGAAGGAGCATCCGGTCGGTAAAACTGCGGTCATCGGCGACCACGTGAGCCTCGAAGGGCCGGTACCGCCGGATCACCTGGGCCACGGCCCACAGGTAGAGGGCGAGGCCCCGGCCACGCCGGGACTGGTTGACCAGACGGGCCACCTCGGCGTCGAAGCCGATCCCGATCGAGTTGACAAAGTACTCGTCCCACGCCTGGCCCACGTCCAGCCGGCGGATGGCGCCGCGGGCGAGCCGCCGCACCGCGCGATCCGGCTGGTGACCCGCGGTGCGGACCAACTTGGCAAAGTCGTTTCCGGTGCCGGCGGGAATCACGGCGAGCGGTGGCGGGGTGGCGGTCCCCGCCCGGAGGATACCGTTGGCAGCCTCGTGGACGGTGCCATCGCCGCCGACCACGAGAATCCGGGTCACCGGCGTCTCTGCCGCCTCGCGGGCAAGGGCCGTGGCGTGCCCGGGGCCGGTGGTTTCCACGGCTTCCACCCTGCCCCAGGCCGCCTCGACGGCCGCCTTGGCGGCGCGAGCCGCGCGCCGGGAGCGACCATGCCCGGCCACCGGGTTCACCAGAAGCAAGGTGGTCACGGCACGCCGGGCCCGGCTCGCCGCCACCGGGCGGGCCTCACCGGGGTGGCGGGAGCGTGTGGGAATCGAACCCACCGGAGGCACCGGAGGCGCCTCCGACGCGGTTTTGAAGACCGGCCAGGCCACCAGGCCCGATCCGCCCCCTCTCCCTCGAGCGCCCAGGGAGCTGCACTCGGCTCGCGGCCGGGAGCATGGCTACTGGACCGCAATCGCGTCAATCTCGACCCGCACGCCGCGCGGCAGGGCCGAGACGGCCACGGTCGAGCGGGCCGGCCTGTGGTCGCCGAAGGCCTGCGCATAGACCTCGTTCATCCCGGCGAAGTCCGCCATGTCCACCAGGTAGACCGTGGTCCGCACGACCCGGGGCAAGCCCGAGCCGGCCGCCTCCAGAATCGCCCGCAGGTTCGCGAGCACCCGCTCGGTCTGTTCCCGGATGCCGCCGCTCACCACCTCCATGGTGGCGGGGTCGAAGGCGATCTGCCCCGCCACGAAGACGAGCCCATTGGCGATGGTCGCCTGACTGTAGGGGCCGATCGCGCGGGGAGCCTGGTCGGTGGCGACGAAGCGCATGCTCATGGTTCAGAACAGCCCTTCGATCCGCCCGTCCGGGTGGACTCGGATCTGCTCGGCCGCCGGCGACTTGCTCAGGCCCGGCATGGTCATGATCTCGCCCGCGAGCGCCACCACGAACCCGGCCCCGGCCGAGGGGTACACGTCGCGGATGCTGATCCGGAAGCCCTTGGGCCGGCCCAGCCGGGTCGGGTCGTCGGTAAAGGAGTACTGGGTCTTCGCCATGCACACCGGGGTCTGGCCCAGACCCATCTCCTCGCATTGGGCGATCGAGCGTTCCGCCGCGGCGCTGAAGTTGACGCCGTCGGCCCCGTAGATCTGGGTCGCGATGATCTCGATCTTTTGCTTGATGGGAAGGCCGAGATCGTAGAGCGGCTTGAAGGAGCACTTGCCGGCCTCCAGCGACGCCAGCACTTCACGCGCCACCTCCAGCCCCCCCTCGCCGCCCCGGGCCCACACATCGGAGAGCGCCGCCCGGGCGCCCCATCCCGCCGCCTCCTCCAACACGACCTGCTGCTCCGCCTCGCTATCCGACACGAAGCGGTTGAGCGCCACCACCACGGGCACCCCGAACTTCTGGACGTTCTTGACATGCGCCTCGAGGTTCACCAGCCCGCGGCGGAGCGCCGCCACATCGGGCCGGCTCAGGTCTTCCTTGCGCACCCCGCCGTGCATCTTGAGGGCTCGCACGGTGGCGACGATCACCGCGCACTCTGGCTTGAGCCCGCCGAACCGGCACTTGATGTTGAAGAACTTCTCGGCCCCGAGGTCGGCCCCGAACCCCGCCTCGGTGAGCACGATATCGGCCAGCGAGAGCGCGAGCCGGGTGGCCGCCAGCGAGTTGCACCCGTGGGCAATGTTGCCGAAGGGGCCCCCGTGAACCAGCGCCGGGCCGCCTTCCAGGGTCTGCACCAGGTTGGGCAGGATGGCATCCTTGAGGAGGAGCGTCATCGCCCCCGCGGCCTTGAGATCGGCGGCCCGGACCGGTTTGCGGTCGCGGGTGAGCCCCACGATGATCGCGCCGCAGCGCCGCTCCAGGTCCTGGAGGTCGGAGGCCAGGCACAGGATGGCCATGATCTCGCTTCCCGGCACGATCACGAAGCGTTCTTCCCGCGCCGGCCCCCCGTTGAGCCCGCCGAGTCCCACGACCACGTTGCGGAGCGCCCGGTCGTTCATGTCAATGGTGCGGGGCCAGGTGATCCGGCGCGTATCGAGGCCGAGGGCGTTGCCCTGGTGGAGGTGGTTGTCCAGCATCGCGGACAGCAGGTTGTGCGCCGAGGTCACCGCGTGGAAGTCGCCGGTGAAATGGAGGTTGATCTCGTCCATCGGCACCACCTGGGCATAGCCCCCGCCCGCCGCGCCGCCCTTGACGCCGAACACTGGGCCGAGCGAGGGCTCCCGGATGCAGAGGACCACCTGCTTGCCGAGCCGGCGGAGCGCCTGGGCCACGCCGACGGTGACGGTGGACTTGCCCTCGCCCGCAGGGGTCGGATTGATCCCGGTCACCAGCACCAGCCGGCCCTTGGGGGTGCGCCGGGCGATCGCCTCAGGGGTGATCTTGGCCTTGTAGCGCCCGTAGGGGAGGATCTCGTCCGGGCCGAGGCCCACCTCGGCGGCGACGTCGGCGATGGGCCGCAGCTTGGCGGCCTGAGCGATCTCGATGTCGGACGGGACGCGGGTCATGGAGAGGGTGGGTGAAGGTTGGCGGCTAGCCGGTCGCCGAACACCCGCCGGGCGTTCTCGCCGGTCTGACGGATCAGCTCCTCGAGCGGAAGGCCGCGCACCGCCGCGACCCGCTCCGCGGTATGCCGTACCAGCGCCGGTTCGTTGCGGCGGCCCCGGTGGGGCGCTGGCGCGAGATACGGAGCATCGGTCTCCACCAAGAGGCGGTCCGGCGGCACCAGCCGGATCGCGTCATCGCGGTTCCAGCTGCGAAAGGTCACCATTCCGGAAAAGGACACATAGTGGCCCGCCTCCAGGGCGGCTCGCAAGAGCCCCTCGCCGCTCGCAAACGAATGGAGCACGGCGGTGACACCGGGGTGGTGGCGGAGCAGGGCCGCCACGTCGTCGTCCGCCTCCCGGGCATGAACCACCACCGGACGTCCCGCGTCACGAGCCAGGTCGAGCTGGCGGTCGAAGACCGCCCGCTGGACCTCGCGGGGCGAGTGCTCGTAGTGATAGTCCAGCCCAGTCTCCCCCACCGCGACCACGCGCGGGTCCTGCAGTGCGGCCGCGAGCCAGCGTCCGACCTCCTCGGTCCACTGCGCCGCCTCATGGGGATGAAGCCCCGCCGTGGCGGACAACCGAGGTTCCGATGCGGCCAGCGCCAGCGCGCGCTCGGCGGCGGCGGGTGTCTCGCCGATCACGACGATGTGGCCAACCCCGCCCGCCCAGGCCCGCGCCAGGACCGCTTCGCGGTCGGCGTCAAAGGCCGCGGCGGCGAGGTGACAATGGCTGTCCACCAGCACGGGTCAGGGAGCCTCGCGCCGTCCCGGCGAGTTCACCTCCCCGCGCTCACCTGCTCGCGCGGGGTTCCGGCCGGCCTGGCCGCCGTGCCCCTGACGCCCCGCGCGTCGGTTCCCGGCCAGCGGTGCTCGATCCACATCAGCACCGGCGAGGCGATGTAGATCGAGGAGAACGTCCCGGTGAACACCCCGAAGAACATCACCAGCGCAAATGGCCGGATCACCTCTCCCCCGAACAGCGCGAGCGCGGTGAGGGTCGCGAGCGTGGTCCCGTGCGTCAGGATGCTCCGGGGCAGGGTCTCGTTGACCGAGCGGTTCAGAATGTCACTGAAGCGTTCCCGCTTGTACTTGTGCAGGTTCTCCCGCACCCGGTCGAAGATGATGATGGTGTCGTTCAGCGAGTACCCCACCATGGACAGCAACCCGCCCACCACCACCAGGCTCACCTCCAGCCGGAGGAGGGCGATGAAGCCGATGGTCAGCAGAATGTCGTGGGCGGTCGCGACCACCGCCGCGAGCCCGAACCGCCACTCGAACCGCCAGGCCAGATAGGCCAGGACCGCGAAGAAGCTGTAGAAGATGGCCAGCAGCGCCTTGGTCCGGAGCTCGCCGCCCACCTTGGGGCCCACCGCCTCGGTGCGCAGCAGCTCGTAGCGCCCAGCGCCCACCACCTGATCGAGCCCGGCGCTCACGGCCCTCGCCGTCTCCTGGGTGTTGTCGGCATCCACCCCTTCCTTGGCGGTGCGGGCCCGGACCAGCCACTCCCCCGGGGCGCCGAAGGCCTGGATCTCGGCCCCGTGCACCCCTTGCGTCCCCAGGGCGGCGCGAAGCCGCGCGACGTCGAGCTCGGTGGCGGTCTTCACCTGGACCAGAGTTCCGCCGGTGAACTCGATGCTGTAGTTGAGGCCCCAGCCCCCCAGGGCCACCAGAGAGAGAAGAAACAGCAGCGCGGTCACGCCGTAGGCGTAGCGGCGCGCCCCGATGAAATCGTAGTTGGCGTTGGCGAAGAAACGGATCATCAGATGCTCAGCGTCTGCATGGCCGGCCGGCGGTCCAGCCAGATCAGGTACAGGGTGCGGGTGACGAAGACCGCCGTCACCATCGAGGAGAGGATACCGATGATCAGCGTGACCGCGAAGCCCTTGACCGGTCCGGTGCCGAACTGGAAGAGGAAGAGCGCGGTGAGCACGGTCGAGACATTGGAGTCTATGATTGCGTTCATCGCGTGCTTGAAGCCCTCCTCCACCGCCAGCCGCACCGTCTTGCCGCGGAGGAGTTCCTCGCGGATCCGTTCGAAAATGAGCACATTGGCGTCCACCGCGATCCCGATCGAGAGCACGAAGCCCGCGATTCCCGGCAGCGTGAGCGTGGCGTCCACCATGGCGAGCGCGCCCAGCGTGAAGAGCATGTAGAGGCCGAGCGCGATGACGGCAAGCAGCCCGCTCAGGCGGTAGATGGCCAGCATGATGCCCACCACGAGCACGGTGCCCACGATGCCGGCGGTGATCCCGCCCCGGATCGAGTCGCGGCCCAGGCTGGCGCCCACCTGGCGCTCTTCGACGATCTTGAGCGGCACCGGAAGCGCCCCGGCCCGGAGCGTGAGGGCCAGGTCGCGAGCCTCTTGCAAGGTCTTGCCCGTGAGGGTGATCTGCCCCCGGCGTTCGATCCGCTCCTGGATGACCGGCGGGGTCCCCTGGACCCGGTCGTCGAGCACGATCGCCATGTAGTTGCCCACGTTCCGGCCGGTGCCCTCGCCGAACTTGCGGCCGCCGGCCCGGGTCAGCCGGAAGGTGACGATCGGCCCGTTGGTGAGCGGGTCAAGCTCTTCGCGGGCGTCCTCCAGGCTCTCGCCCGTGACAATGGGGCGGTCCTCCAGCACGTAGAGCCGCCGGTACAACTTCGCCCCCTGCCCCACCGGGGCAGCCGACCAGCGGTATTCGTAGTTGCGAGGGAATACCGCCCGGACCTCGGGCAGGTTGAGCAGGCTGTCCACCCGGGCCACCGCGTTCTCCTCGACCACGTATTCCCCCGGGATCGCGCCTGGCTGGATCAGGCTGGAGAGTGCCCCGCCCCTGAGCGGCGTCGTGTCTGCCTCGGGCTTGGCGACCGTATCGCCCTGGAGGAGCTGCTGCACCGCCGAGGGCTGGGCTGCCGCGGCACCGGGGCCGGCGGTGATGCCCAGCCGCGCGAGGGCGCGGTCCATCGCGGGCAGCGCCTTGTCCAGCGCCTGACTCCGATCGGTGATCCGGAACTCGAGGAAGGCGCTCCGCTGGACGATCTGCTTGGCGCGGTTGGGGTCGGTGATCCCGGCCAGCTCCACCACGATCCGGTCATCCCCTTGCTTCTGAATCAGCGGCTCCTGGACCCCGAACTCGTCAATCCGCTTGCGGAGCACCTGGAGCGCCCGGTCAATGTCGTCCGCCGGATTGGCGGAGGCGCGCCTCGACTGGTCCAGTTCCAGCGCCAGGTGCATGCCGCCTTGCAAATCGAGGCCGAGCTTGAGCGGGATCCGCCGCACCACCACGTCGCGCATCTGCCCGGTGTTCGGATCGCGCTCGCGCAGGGTGATCTGCCGGGGCACGAGGTAAGCCACCGCGGCCACGATCATGAGGCCGGTGACGATGAGGCGGGATCGAAGCGTCGTGAACACCATGGGAGCTCAGGCGTGTGACACGCGGCTAGAGTCGTCCCCGGCACCGGTGCGCGCCAGCGCCGCGAGCGCCAGGTCCCGGTCTTCAGCCAGTTGCTGGTTTAATTCGTCCGTCGAGCCGCACCGCCGCACGTCGCGGAGCCG
>JBBIMQ010000037.1:8408-12277 GCA_037444345.1 Gemmatimonadota bacterium
CCCACTGGCCGTACAGCTCGGCCTCGGTGTCGAAGAGGTGGACCTCGATGAACCGGCCCGCTTCACCGAAGGTCGGCCGCGGCCCCTGGTTGAGCATGCCGCCCGACTTTCCCCCGGCCCACTCGACCCGCGCCGCGTACACTCCGTCGGGCGGCAGCAGCTTGCGCGGGTGAATGCCGCCCACGTTGATGGTCGGTACTCCGAGCGTTCGCCCCCGCCCCAACCCCCGCTCCACGACCCCGCTCAGGGTGTAGGGGCGGCCCAGCAATCGGGCGGCGGTCCTGAGGTCGCCGCCGGCCACCGCCCGGCGGATCTGGGTGCTGGAGACCGGATGGCCGCCCACTTCGACGGACCCCACCACGTCCACGGCGAACCCGGCCCTGGCCCCGAGCCGGCGGAGGGTTTCCACGTCGCCGCTACGGCCCCGGCCGAAGCCATGATCGTGTCCGATCACGAGTTCCCGCATCCGGCACCGCTCGATCAGCACCTCCCGCACGAAACGCTCGGGCGGATACTCCGCCAGCTCGCGGTCGAAGCGCAGGAAGACCGCGTAATCGAGCCCCGTCAGGGCCAGCACCTCGCGCCGTTCCGGACCCGTGGTGAGGAGGAGCGGTGCCGCCTGCGGGTTGACGACCTCCAGCGGGTGCGGCTCGAACGTGACGAGCACACTCTGCCGCTGGCCGGCCCGGCCCCGTTGGACGATCTCCCGGAGCACCGCGAGGTGGCCCAGATGGACCCCGTCGAAGGTGCCCACGGTGACCACCGTGCCGCGCGGCGAGTCCGGCAAGAACGCCATCACTCCTCCCGCCCCACCAGGACCACCGCTGGCTGAAGGGCTCCCCTCCGGGCCTCCGCGATCGCGACCAGCTGTTCGCCTTGCACCAGCGCCACGGTCTCGCCTTCCCGACGCCCCCCGGTCCTCCGAAGCGGCTGCCCGTGCCCGATCGCCTCTGCCTCGGCCCCGCTCACCTCCACTCGAGGCAGATGCCTCAGCACCGCGAGCGGGGGCAAGAGCGGGGTTTCCGGCCCTAGCCGGTCGAGCCCCACCGCGTCCTCGACCCGGAGCTCGCCGATCGCCTCGCGGCGCAGGGCGGTGAGGTGGGCGCCGGTCCCCAGCCGCTCGCCCAGATCGCGGGCCAGGGCCCGCACATAGGTCCCGGCGCTCACGGTGCAGCGGAACTCGAGCTCGGGGTACTGATAGTGCACCAGCTCGATCCGGTGGACCACGACCTCGACGGGTGGAAGCTCCACCGGTTCCCCCCGGCGGGCCCGCTGGTAGCTCCGCTCCCCGGCCACCAGCTTGGCCGAGTAGGCCGGGGGGCGCTGCTGCTGCACGCCGGCCAGCGTTCCCAGCGCCTCCCGCACCGCCGCGAGGGGCGGGACCGGCACGGCCCTCTCGGCCGGGATCGCCTCGCCCGCGAGGTCGTCCGTCGTGGTGCGCACCCCGAGCCGGGCCGTGGCGAGGTAGGTCTTGGGCTGCGTCGCCACGAACCGCGCCAGCCGGGTCGCGCGGCCGAACAGCAGCACGAGCAGCCCGGTCGCGAACGGGTCCAGGGTTCCGGTGTGACCCACGGCGCGGAGGCGGTAGCGACGGCGTGCCAGGGCCACCACATCGTGGCTGGTACAGCCCGCCGGCTTCTCCACCAGCAACGCGCCGGTCAGTCCTTCCGCTCCCCCACCCGCAGCTCGGCCAGGATGTGATTGATCCGCCGAGCGTGTTCCAGCCCCCGGTCCAGCTCGAAGTGCAGCTCGGGAATCACCCGGCTCGCCAGCGCCTTGCCCAGGCGGGACCGAAGGAAACCGGCTGCGCTTCGAAGACCCTCCAGCGCCTTGGCCTTGTCCGCGTCCTCCCCCATCACGCTCACCAGCACGGTGGCGTGCGACAGGTCGTTGGTCACCCTGGCGCCCGTCACGGTCACGAACCCGATGCGGGGATCCCGCAGTTCGGTGAGGAGGGCATCGGCCACCACCTGCCGCACCGTCTCCGCCACCTGTTCCGGCCGCCGCGGCCCGCCCTTCATACCAGAGTCCGCTCCGTTTCGATGATGCGGACGCCGTCCATGGCCTCCACCACGGCGTCCGCCTGGCGCAGGATCGCCTCCACCACGCGCCGGTCCGCACCTACGGCGGCGCAGGCAAGCGAGGCCCGCTGCCAGAGGTCCTGCTGGCCCACCTCGGCCACCGCCACGTTGAGCTTGCGCCGGAGCTCCGCCTTCAGGGACTGGAGGACCGAGCGCTTGTCCTTGAGCGACTGGCAGCCCTCAAGGTGGAGGTCCCAGGTCTGGACGGCGGCGAACATGTTCCGTCAGGCAAGCCGACGGACCGCCAGGCGGCCGATCCCGTCGCTCATGCCGTCCCCGTGCCGGCGGCAGACGCGGCCAGCGTCCGCTTGACTTCCTCGACCCGGTACGCCTCGATCACGTCGCCCACCTTCACGTCGTTGAAGTTCTCGATGCTCAGGCCGCACTCCAGCCCTTCGCGAACTTCTTTCACGTCGTCCTTGAAGCGCTTGAGGCTGGCCAGCTTCCCGTCGTACACCTGGACCCCGTCGCGCAGCACCCGGACCCGCGCCGTCCGGGGGATCACCCCGCTCTTCACCACGCAGCCCGCCACGGTGCCCACCTTGCTGATCTTGAAGAGCTCGAGCACGGTTGCCTCGCCCAGCACCACCTCGCGGGTCTCGGGCTTGAGCAGGCCTTCCAGCGCCGCCTTCACATCGTCCACCGCTTCGTAGATGATGCGGTAGGTCCGCACATCCACCCCTTCCCGCTCCGCCGCAGCCCGGGCATTGGAATCGGGGCGGACGTGGAAGCCGATGATGATGGCGCCCGAGGCCTTGGCCAGGAGCACGTCGCTCTCGGTGATGGCGCCCACGCCCCGGTGCACCACGTCCACCCGCACTTCGTCGGTGGACAGTTGTGCCAGGGCATCGGCCAGCGCCTCGGCGGGACCGCCCTGATCCGCTTTGATGATGAGTCGCAAGGCCCCGACCTGGCCCTGGGCGAGGGCGCGGGAGATGTCCTCCAGGGTGCCCGCCCGCGCGCTGCGCCGGTTCTGTGCCTCCCGCTCGAGCCGCTGCCGCTTCTGGGCGATCTCGCGAGCCTCGACCGCGTCGGCCACCACCAGGAAGCTGTCGCCGGCGGCGGGCACGCCCTCGAACCCCAGCACCTGCACCGGAATCGAAGGCCCCGCCGCCTCGACGTGCTTGCCGCGCTCGTCGAACAGGGCGCGGACCCGCCCGGCATACTTCCCGCAAATGAAGCTGTCGCCCACCTTGAGGGTGCCCTTCTGCACCAGCACCGTGGCGAGCGGCCCCTTGCCCGGATCGAGCGAGGCCTCGAGCACCGTGCCCTGAGCCGGCCGGTTGGGATTGGCCTTGAGTTCGAGCAGGTCAGCCTGGAGGAGGATCTGCTCCAGCAATTGGTCCACGTTGGTGCCCTTCTTGGCCGAGATCGGCGTCGCCAGCGTGGTGCCCCCGAACTCCTCCAGCACCACGTTGTGGGCCAGGAGATCCTGCTTCACCCGTTGGACGTTGGCGCCGGGCAGGTCAATCTTGTTGATGGCGACGACGATCGGGACCCCCGCGTTGCGGGCGTGGCTGATCGCCTCGACCGTCTGCGGCATCACTGCGTCTTCGGCGGAAACCACCAGCACCACGATGTCCGTGACCTGGGCGCCGCGGGCCCGCATCGCGGTGAACGCCTGATGGCCCGGGGTGTCGAGGAAGGTGATCTGCCGGCCGTTCGGCAAGGTGACGTGATAGGCGCCGATGTGCTGGGTGATGCCGCCCGCCTCGCCCGCCACGACGTTGGTCTTCCGGATGTAGTCGAGCAGCGAGGTCTTCCCGTGGTCCACGTGCCCCATGATGG
>JBBIMQ010000038.1:0-12233 GCA_037444345.1 Gemmatimonadota bacterium
GGGCAAAGGTGAAATCCCGCCTCCATGAATGCACCCCCGCCCTGAAATCCCCCTGAGCCGATCATGAAAAAGGCTCCCCCCAAAAGACCCGCCCCGGCCGAGGCCGGCCGGGGCGGAAAGCGGTCTGGTGGAGGGCCTTCAGCCCTTGATGAGAATCCTGTTCTTGACCGCGGTCTCCACCTTGGGGAGCCGCACGGTCAGGATTCCGTCCTGGTAGGTCGCCTCCACCTTGTTGGCCTCGACCGCCTTGGGGAGCCGGACCGACCGCATGAACTTGCCTGCCTCCCGCTCCTCCCAGAGATACTCCTCGGACTTCTCGCTGATCTTCTTCTCCCGATGTCCGGTCAAGGTGAGCACGTTGTCCTCCAGGTTCACATCCAGGTTCTCCCGGGGGACGCCGGGCACCTCGGCCCGGACCACGAACTCCTTCTCGGTCTCGGTCAGATCCAGCTTGGGAACCCAGGTGCCTTCCATCGCCCTGGTGAGCGGCTCGAAATCGAAGGTCGGGAACGGGAACGGGGCGCGGAACAGCCGCTCGAACAGCTCGTCGAAGTCCTTCGCCACCGTCGGCAGGCCGGTCGGCGCTTTCATGAGTTTCATATGCCCTCCTCGCTTGGCCCTGCGGGTGAATCCTGCTGGCCAGCTACCATGGTAGCGCGGAGGCCATGAAACGAGGCTGAACAGTTCTGGAAAATCGGGTCAGGGACGCCGCGGCGGATGGCTGATGCACCAGACGTAGGCCGCCACCGCCCGGGTCGCCTCGTCCGACAGGGTGTTCCAGCCCCGCATGGGCATGGGCACTCCCCGGATCGAGTAGCTTCGGGGCACCCCATGAACCACCCGGGCCAGAATGGCCTGGTAGGTGTCGGGCCCGTGGAGCCAGACCCCCTGCGCGAGCGCCGGGCCGCTGGCCCGGGCAGCCGCCGCCAGCATGGCAGGCCCCCCGAGGATGTGGACCGTGGCCATCGCGACGCCCAGCTCCCGCGCGGCCTCCACGGCGCCGGCGCCGTGGAACACCTCCCGGCCCCGGGAAACGGCCGAGTCCGTCACCTCGGGCGGGCGGGGGGTGGGGCGTTGGGCGTGGAGTGCTGCGGCCATTCCCAGCAGGCCGGCTGCCGCCAAGAGCGCTGCCTGGAGTGACTGCTTGCGGATCATGTTTGCCTCCGACTCCCCAGCTTCGCGAGCCCCCAGGAGACCGGCGGGCGGCGCCGGCACCGCCCGCGAGCCGGGTGAGCGCGGCAGTTCCTCGTCCTGCAACATGCGGCGCGGCGGATCGTCCAGGTCGTCGAACTGGCCGTGCTTGACCGCGTGGAGGAACAGCAGGGCGAACACCAGGCCCAGTCCGAGGGCGATAGGAAGCAGAAAGACTACCGCGCGCACGCTTCCTCCCGGCGGACCCTCCGCTCGACCCGGGCCGCGTTCCAGATCACCATCCCGCTCGAAAGCGGCATCAGGATCGCTGCCACCAGCGGGTTGACCAGACCCAGCGCCGCGGCGGAGACCGCGAGCACGTTGTACACCAGCGACCGCCGCAGGCTGGATCGGATGGCCCGCGCCGCGGCGCGCGCTGCCCGGATCCCGGCCACGACCGGAGCGAGCGAGGCGACCGCGACCAGGCCGTCGGCCGCGAGGAGGCTGGTTGCCGCTCCGGTCCCCATGGCGATCCCGACGTCGGCCTGGGCCAAGGCGGGACCATCGTTGAGCCCGTCGCCCGCGAACAGCACGCGGTGGCCCGCCTGCTGTTGCCCCGCGATCCACGCGGCCTTGGCGGCCGGCGCGGCGCGAGCCTGGATTGCCGCGATCCCGGCCTCGCGGCCGATCCGGTGCGCTACCTCGGGATGGTCGCCGCTCAGGAGCACGACCTCGAGCCCGAGCCGCCGCAGCGTGGCCACTGTCTCGCGCGCGTCAGGCCTCACCCGGTCGCCCAGCGCGATGGCGGCGGGCTTCCCGCCCTCGCTCGTGAGCCAGATCTCGCCGGGGCGGCCGGCCTGGAGCCGCCAGGGCTTGCCATCCACAATGCCCGTGATTCCGACCCCGGGTACCTCCCGCACCTCCCGGGCTCGGGGCAGGGGGATGCCGCGCCGGGCGGCCTCCGCCGTGACCGCTCGCGCGACCGGATGGGCGCTGTAGCGCTCCAGGCCGGCGGCGATTCTGAGCGCGGCATCGTCCGCTGCCGTCACCGCGAGTTCGCCCTCGGTCACCGTGCCCGTCTTGTCCAGCACCGCGGTATCGACCCGGCCCAGCGCGAGCAGCGCGTCGCTCGATCGGAGCAGAAGCCCGCGCCGCGCCGCCGCCCCGAGCCCCGCGGCGGCCGCCAGCGGATGGGAGAGAGCGAGGGCGCAGGGGCAGGCCACGACCAGGACCGCCACCGTCCGGGTGATCGCCGCCTCGGTGCCCGCGGCGAGGCTGGTCGCCGCGAAGGTCAGGGCCGCGGCGAGGAGCGTCGCCGCGGTGAACCACGGCGCGATCCGATCCGCCGCGGTCGGCGTCGGCGGCCGATCCTGCGCGGCCCGCAGCTGGGCCGCCATGCCGTGGACCACCGTCGCCTCGCCCACGGCTTCGACCAGAATGGTGAGCGCGCCAGCCAGGAGCACGGTCCCCGCCAGCACCCGATCGCCCGGCCCCACGACCACGGGTGCCGCCTCGCCGGTCACCAGGGCCATTTGCACCTGCCCGCTGCCCTCGACCACCTTGCCGTCCACCGGGAATTCCTCGCCCGCCCCGAGATCAATGCGGTCACCGGGCCGAAGCGCGCTCACCGGCACGGTCTCGAGATGCAGTGCCTCGGCCGGGAGGCTCGATTCCCCTCCCGCCCGACCCCGGTCCTCCGGCCCCTCCGCCGCCCGCTCCCGCGGTCCGACCAGCCGCCGGGCGGTTCTCGGCACCGAGCCCACCAGGGCGCTGGCGGCCTCGGCGGCCCGGCGCCGCCCCCGCGCCTCCAGCACCCGGCCGGCCAGCAGCAAGGCCACCAGCATCGCGAGGGAGTCGAGGTAACCGTCGGAGCCCGAGACCGTCGCGATCAGGCCGTGCCCGTAAAGGATGGCCACCCCCAGCGCGATGGGCAGGTCCATGTGGAGGACACCGTGACGGAGACCCCGCCAGGCGCCGGCGAAGAAGGGTTCGGCGCACCAGAGGGCCACCGGAGTGGCGAGCACCAGCGTCGTCCAGCGGAAGAGCGCCGCGTAGCGGGGATCCATGTTCCCCCACCAGCCGGCGTAGACGGTTGCCGCGAGCAGCATGATGTTCATCGCGGCGAAGGCGGCCACCCCTAACCGGAGCAGGAGATCGCGGTCAGGCGCCGCCTCCACCCCCAGGGGCCGCGGCCGGTACCCGAGTGACGCGATCCGCCTGGCCAGGGCCGGAAGATCCACCACCGCGGGGTCCCACCGCAGGGTGGCGCGGCCACTGGCGTAGCTCACGGTCGCCGCCAGCACCCCCGGAGTGCGCTCGAGCACCTGTTCCGTGACCCAGACACAGGAGGCGCAGCGGAGGCCGTCCACCACCAGGCGCGCCTCGCAGATTCCCGCCGCGTCGGCCGCCACCGGCACCCGGCCCCAGTCGCCGGTCTCCGGCGCGGGCCGCGGAGCGTACTCCGTCCGTTCGGCATAGTATCGCTCCAGGCCCGCCTCCCGGATGATCTGTGCGGCAAGCTCGCACCCGGGACAACAGAAGGCGTCCTCGGGACCCTCGACCGGCGTCCCGCAGTGAGGGCAACGGGCCGGGCGGATCCCGGCCGGCCCCTCAGCGCGGCTCGGTCTGGTAGCTCGGGACGACGGCATCGGCGCCGCGGATCGCGAGGTAGGCGAACAGCGCGTTGACCAGGATCACCACGAAAAGCGCGGCGGCGATGGCCAGGGGCCAGCGCCTGCCCGTGGCCTCAGGGGTTGAGCGCAAGGGGTCCTCCGGTCTTGAACGTGGCGTCCAGCGCCACGACATGGCCTGGGGTGGAGACGAACACCTGGATTGGCACGGTGCGGGGAAGCTCGGCCTTCGCCGGAACCCGGATCACCAGCGGTTCGGTGCGGCTCTCGCTGGCGCCCAGCTCGAGGTCCTGCACCACGACCTGGGCCTGGTCGAGCCCCCCCACCCGGACCCGGAAAGGCACCCGCTCCCGCCCGGGTTGCTTGTTCGTGATCCGCAGCAGATAGGTGTTCCGCACCCAGCCGTCCGCATCCTCGGTGAAGAGCGTGCCTGGCGCCCGGCTCACCGCCGCATCGAACGGCGCCCGGGTGACCACCAGAGTGCCGATGGCCACGGCGAGCCCCGCGA
This sequence comes from Gemmatimonadota bacterium, assembly GCA_037444345.1. Lineage (GTDB taxonomy): Bacteria > Gemmatimonadota > Gemmatimonadetes > Gemmatimonadales > GWC2-71-9 > JADJOM01. The sequence goes on from JBBIMQ010000038.1 coordinate 4,270, forward strand.
GCAGCCCCCCGTACACCACGGTGCGCGGCCGCAGCAGACGGCGGGCGGCGGCCGGACGCGCGGAATCGAACGCGATCAGGCTCCGGTGACCCAGCTTCCCCATCACCAGCGCGCAGGCGTCAATGCAGCGGGCGCACGCGATGCACTCGAGCTGGAAGCCGTCGCGGATGTCGATCCCCTGGGGGCAGACGAAGACGCACTTGTTGCAGGCGATGCAGCGCCCCGCCTCCCGGGCCCCGGCGCCTCCCCGCGGCTCGCCGCGCGCCACGTCGTATTGCACCAGCAGCGTGTCCTGGTCGGTGAGCGCGCTCTGAAACCGCGCGTAGGGGCAGAGGTAGTTGCAGAACTGCTCGCGGAACCACGCCAGGTCGAAAAACCACAGCGCCGCGAAGAGCCCGACGATCGTGTATTCCAGGGAACTGCCCCGGCCGCTCCAGAGCTCGCGGGCCCCGGCGAAATAGCTCCCGAAGGTCATCGAGATCACCAGCGAGAGCGCCAGGAACAGCCCCCACTTGGCCGCCTTGCGCCAGATCTTCTCCCAGCACCAGGGCCCCTCGTCGCGCCGACGCCGCGCCACCCAGTCGCCCTCGATCCAGTGCTCGAGCGGGCGGATCAGGCTGTCCAGGAACACGGTCTGGGGGCAGGCAAACCCGCACCAGAGCCGGCCATAGAGCGCGGTGAAGAAGAAGAGCGCGAACGCGAGCAGGAGGAGGAGCAGGAGGAGCAGGATCGTGTCCGGGGCGGTGAAGATCGCGCCCAGGGCGTAGAGCCGCCGGCCCGGCAGGTCCACCAGCACCGCCGGCGCGCCCCCCACGGTGATCCAGGGCGTCAGGAACAGGATCCCCTGGAGCGCGGCGAAGGTCCACCACCGGAGCCGGGTCCAGGGGCCCGTCACCGCCTGGGGATAGATCCATTTTCGCTTCGCCGCGAAACCCAGCATCGCTCGCCCTCGTCGCCTGCTGCTCCCGTCACCCGCGCCCGAGACCCGCGCGCCTAACGCCCCGGCGCATCGTCCGCGATCCCCAGCGCCTCATGATTCTGGTGGACCACGTAGGCTGCGACCTGGGCCACCTTCTCCGGCCCCAGGATCGGCCCCCACGTCAGCATCCCCTTTTCCGGCACCCCGTTGGTGATGGTGCGGAGGATGTCGGCCGGCGTGCCGCCGTGGATCCAGGTACTGTCGAGCAGGTTGGGGCCGATTCCGCCCTTGAGGTCCGCCCCATGGCAGGGCACGCAGTTGGCCTGGTAGATCGCCTTGCCGGCTTCCACCGTTTCCCGGGTGATCACCACCTCGCCGGCTCGCCCGCCGGCCGGCGCCACCGGCCAGCGGCGCCGGGCCTCCTCCACTTCGGCGGCGTAGGCCTTGGCCAGTGACCGATCGGCGAGCACGTGGTAGTACAGGGAGTACCCCACCGCCCAGACGATCGTGAAGTAGAACAGGCCGAGCCACCAGTTCGGCAGCGGATTGTCGTATTCCTCGATTCCGTCGGCCTCGGCCGCGTGGCCCAGTACGCGGTCGCGCCCGCTCCGCTCGCTCACGACTCACCTCCGTCGTTCCAGGGCAACCGGCTCGCCTCCTCCAGCGCCTGCCGGTTGCGCCCGCTCCACGCCCACCAGATCCAGCCCGCGAACGCCGCGAGAAACACCGCGGTGGTGATGCCCATCAGCCAGCCCAGCCGCAGGTGCTCCGCCGCCTCTCGAACCAGCGGGTTCATGGCGCGCCTCCCGCCGCCCCCGGCGCGGCTGCCTGGGCGGCGAGGACCGCCTTGCCGTCCTTCCCCAGCCGCTGCAGATAGGCGATCAGGGCCACGATCTTCCGGTCGGGCTCCGCCTGAATCCTCGCCTGGGCCAGCCGGCCTACGATCTCCCGGGCCTGCGCCGCCGCTGCCTCCGGCGCCCCCGCGATGTCCGCCTCGGTGTACGGCACGCCGACCTTGCGCAGTGCCCGGAGCGAGGCCTGGATGTCGGCGGGGTCGTAGCGCTGGACCAGCAGCCAGGGGTAGGGCGGCATGATGCTCCCCGGCGAGGTGCTCCGCGGGTCCCGCATGTGCTCGTAATGCCAGGCATCGGGATACTTGCCGCCCACCCGCTGGAGGTCCGGCCCGATCCGCCGCGAACCCAACAGAAACGGGTGGTCGTAGGCGTACTCCCCCGCCCGGGTCCACTCCCCGTAGCGCAGCACCTCCGCCCGGGTGGGCCGGATCATCTGGGAGTGGCAGGTGTAACACCCCTCTGCGATGTAGATGTCCCGGCCCGCCACTTCCAGCGGCGTGTACGGCCTGACCCCGGCCAGCCGCTCCGGTCCCCAGGATGCGCTGAACATCGGGATGATTTCCACCAGCCCGCCCACCAGGATCGCGACCGTCGCCGCGAGAGCGAACAGGCCCCCCTTGCCCTCGAGCTTGCGGTGAGCGGCCGTATAGCCGCGTTCCGGAGTCTCGCTCATCGGTCCCTTCCCTCAGCTCGCGGCAGGCACCGCGGCCGTGCCGGCCGGGACCGCCTGCTCGGCCCGCGCCGCACGGACGGTGCGCCAGAAGTTCCAGCCCAGCATCACCATGCCCGTCAGATAGAGCAGCCCCCCCAGCAGCCGCAGCCAGTAGAACGGCTGAAGCTGCCTGACGATCTCCACGAAATTCGGGTACTTGAGCTGGCCGGCATCGTCCAGCGCCCGCCACTCCAGCCCCTCGGTCAGGCCCGCCGCCCACATCGAAACGGTGTACAACACGATCCCGATCGTCGCCAGCCAGAAGTGCGTGGTGGCCCACCCGGGGTAGGCCAGCGGGCGCTTCCAGAGCCGGGGCATCAACCAGTACAGCATCCCGAAGCTGATCATCCCCACCCAGCCCAGCGCCCCGCTATGCACGTGACCGATCGTCCAGTTGGTGTAGTGCGAGAGCAGGTTCACCGCCCGAATGGACATCATCGGGCCCTCGAACGTGCTCATGCCGTAAAAACTCACGGCCACCACGAAGAACTTGAGAACGGGGTCCGCCCGCACCCGGTCCCAGGCCCCCCGCAGCGTGAGGAGCCCGTTCAGCATCCCGCCCCATGACGGCGCGATCAGCATGATGCTGAACACCATCCCCAGGGTCTGGGCCCACTCCGGCAGCGCCGAGTACAGCAGGTGATGCGGCCCCGCCCAGATGTAGAGGAACACCAGCGCCCAGAAGTGCACGATCGAGAGCCGGTAGCTGTACACCGGCCGCTCCGCGGCTCGAGGCAGGAAGTAGTACATGAGCCCGAGGAACGGAGTGGTGAGGAAAAACCCCACCGCGTTGTGCCCGTACCACCACTGCACCAGCGCGTCGGTGAGGCCGGAATAGACGGGATAGGACCGGGCGAGCGTGGCCGGGATGGCCAGGTTGTTCACGATATGGAGCACCGCGATCGTGATCACGAACGACATGTAGAACCAGATCGCCACATAGAGATGCTGCACCTTCCGGATCGCGATGGTGGCGAAAAAGTTGATCCCGAAGATCACCCAGACCATCGTGATCAGGAGATCCACCGGCCAGATCAGCTCCGCGTATTCCTTGGATTGGGTCAGACCCAGGGGGAGCGTCACCGCGGCCAGCACGATGACGAGCTGCCAGCCCCAGAAGTGGAGCCACGACAGCGTGTCGCTGTACATCCGGGTCTTGAGCAGCCGCTGCATCGAGTAGTAGATCGCGGTGAAGCAGACGTTACCGCCGAAAGCGAAGATCACCGCGTTGGTGTGCAGCGGGCGCAGCCGCCCGAACGTGGTCCAGGGGAGCCCCAGGTTCGCCGGCCACCAGGCCAGCTGGAGCGCGATCACCACCCCCACCAGCATCCCTACGGCTCCCCAGACCACCGTCGCCGTGAAGAACGCCCGGACGATCGCGTCGTCGTAGCGGGACTCGTTCACCGGACTCGCCGCGGTATATTGCACGACGTCGCTCCTCCTTCCTCGAAGACCTGACCTGTGCTCCCCCTGCTTGCCGGCGCCTTCCTCGCGGGGCTCGCGGGCAGCTTCCATTGCCTCGCCATGTGCGGCCCCTTCGCCGCCAGCTGCGCCCGCGTCCCCCGGGGCCTCCCTGCCTGGCACCTCGGCCGGGTGCTCACCTACACCGCCCTCGGCGCCGCCGCCGGCGCCTTCGGGCGCATCCTTCCAGGGCCCGCCTGGCTGCCCGCCGCCCTGGCTGCAGGACTGCTCACCTGGTTCGCCCTCGGACTGGCCGGCCTGATCCGCGAACCGCGCTTCCTCCCCCACCGGATCGCAACCCTCGCCGCCAGGTCCGCCGCCCAGCCTGCCCTGGCCACCCAGTTCCTCTTCGGGATGGCCAACGGGCTGTTGCCCTGCGGGCTGGTCTATTCCGCCCTGAGCTTTCCGGTAGCCGTGGCCGATCCCCTCTGGGGTGCCGCCGCGATGCTCGCCTTCGGAACCGGGACGCTGCCCGCCCTCTCCGCCGCCGCCTTCGGCCTCCGCCATCTGCTCGCCCGGAGCCTCGGGATCCGCCGGCTCTTCGCCCTGCTCGTGCGTGTTGCCGGCCTGTGGACGCTCGGGTACCGGGCGGGCCGCGCAATGGCCCAGCCTCACCACCCGCCCAGCCACCTGCTCCCCCCTCCCTAGAGAAGGCCCGTGGGTGAGGTCTGGACCACTGCGATTCTAGCTTTCAGCTTGTGAAGCGAGGTGCGAGGAATCGTGAAGGGAACATCACGATCGGGTCGGTACCGGAGTCGCGCCGTTTCGGCGGAGGGTGACTCGCCGGGGGCCGGCGGCACGCAGTGAAACTCCCACGACCCGACCGACCCGTCTCCGGCTCCGGACTCGCTGCCCGCCCTGCTGCACGAGCCACCGGCGGCTCCCTCGAGCACCCTGGCGGTTTCAGAACCGCGGCCCGTCTCACTGGCCGATCAGGCGCCGAGCCGCCAGCAGGTACTCGGTGATCTCGAAACCCTGCGGGTCGATCATGGCCTGGACCGCGCACCCCTTGACGAAGCTCACGGCCAGGGTGGCGAGCCCCTCGGCCGTCACTCCCTCGAACCGCCGGGCTTCCTCGCGGAGGACCGCCTGCCCGGTGGCCCGGAAGACCTCGCGATAGCACGCCAGCGCCCGGTGCAGCCGCCGCCCGATCGCGCGATCGCGTCCGCCCCGGACCCAGAACCCGAACAGGAGGTTGATGCGCGCTGGCTCGGCGGACAGCCGCTGCATCTCGCGGTAGAGCAGCTCGTGAAAGCGCGCCAGCGCCGATCCCCCGGCGGCGGGCTCGGGGGGGGCGGGGGGGGTAAGGGTCCGCTCGAGGAGCCACTCCAGCAGCGCCACCAGCAGTTGATGCTTGGTCTTGTAGTGAAACAGGACCAGCCCGCTGCTCAGGCCGGCGCTCGACGCCACCCGCCGAATCGTCAGCCCGTCAAGCCCCCGCTCGGCCGCGACCCGATAGGCCGAGGCCAGGATCTGCTCTCGGCGCGTCTCCTCGGGAGCCTTCTGTCCGGGCATGCGACGGGTCAACCACGCGGAGCACGAGGCCGGCCGGCCGCCCCGGCGGGCTCCAGGCGACCGAGCAGCCGGAGGAGGCCGTCGAGCACCGTCAGGGGATGGGGCGGGCACCCGGGCACCCAGAGATCCACCGGGATGTCGGCGGGCACGCCGTTTCCCACCTCGGGACTGCCGCGGAACGGTCCGCCGTTGATGGCGCACGCGCCGACCGCGATCACCAGCCGAGGTTCGGGCACGGCGCGATAGGTGTCGTAGAGCGCCGCGCGCATGTTGGTGCTCACCGCGCCGGTCACGACGATACCGTCCGCGTGCCGGGGGCTCGCCACGAACTGCACCCCGAACCGTGCCAGGTCGAAGACCACGTTGCCCAGGGCCACCAGTTCCGCCTCGCAGCCGTTGCAGCTTCCGGCCGCCACCGACCGCAGCCGCAGCGAGCGCCCGAACAACCGTCGCATGCGCTGGTCCAGCGCCGCGGCCAGCCGGATCTCGCCGTCAGGACTGAGGAGGTCGTCGCGGCTCCCCGCCGCCATCCGGTAGTCGGTCGTGAACCGAATCGCGCCCTCGGGACACGCCGCCGCCTCGTCCGGGGAGAAGAGGCAGGCTCCCGCGTCGAGGCGCGGTTCCCCGCCGGGGCCCTCGATCAACAGGCCGGAGGGCATGGCGGCTCGGCACGCCTGACAGCCATCCCGGCATCGCGCCTGGTCGAGAACCGGGCGGCCCCGGAACCGCTCGGGCAACTCCACCTCGCCGCCCGGGAACGGCGAGGTACGGGTGCCCTGTTGCCAGCGGGTGCGGAGGAACTCGAGCATCAAAGATCGTGTCCCGCGTAGGAAAGGTTGAAGCTCTTGTTGCACAGCGGGAAATCCGAGATCTGGTTTCCGGGCATCGCGGCGGCGAGGGCGCTCCAGTTGTGGAACGAGGGATCCACCACCTTGTAGCGGCGGATCCGTCCGACGTCGTCGGTGATCACGGCATGGGCGATCTCGCCCCGCCATCCCTCGCTCAAGGACACCACCAGCTCACCGGGGCGGAGCGGGCCGCAGTCCACTCGGGGCGCGCCGCGTGGCAGGGTGGCGAGCTGCTCGATGACGAAATCGAGCGATCGCTGGACCTCGAGCCGCCGCACCAGTGCCCGGGCGAGGACGTCCCCCGCCCACGCGGTGGCGACCGGAATGTGCGCGAACCGGAACAGGCCATAGGGATGGTCGTGCCGCACGTCGCGCGGGACCTCGCAGGCGCGGGCGGGCGGTCCCACCACCCCGAGCTCCAGGCACTGCTGCCGGCTCAGGGTGCCGACCCCTTCCAGCCGGGCCTGGACCGAGGCATTCCCCAGCATCAGGTCCGCCACCGGCACGAACTCGGCCCGCAGGCGCTGCAGCCGGTCAATGGCCTCCGCCACCATGCCGGGCGGGAGATCGAACACCACCCCCCCAGGCCGGATCAGCCCGCGCCCGTACCGGTTGCCGCTCAGCGTCAGGAGAAGGTTGAGGCACTCCCCCCGCATCCGCCCGAAATAGGCGGCGGCCGGTTGATAGGCGATGTCGCCGGCCATGGCGCCCAGGTCGCCGATGTGATTCGCCAGGCGCTCGAGCTCGAGCGCGATGCCTCGGATGGCCTGGGCTCGAGGAGTCTTGCGGGAGCGGGCCAGGGCCTCGATGGCGCCGCAGTAGACGCCGCCGTGGCCGATGACCGTGTCGCCCGCGATGGACTCGGCGACCAGGACCGCCCGCTCCCGTTCCAGGCCTTCCAGCAGGCGCTCGACGCCCCGATGCTGATAGCCCAGCATGATCTCGAGCTGAAGCACCTCCTCGCCGTGCGCCTGGTGGCGGAAGTGACCGGGCTCGATGATCCCCGCGTGCACCGGCCCCACCGCCACCTCGTGCACCTCCCGGCTCGCGATCTGCGAAAACGGATAGCGCTCCCGATCGCTCGCCGCACCCGGCGCCACCGCCGCGTGATCCGGCGGGTGGCGGCGAACCGGCTTGAGCGCGGGATGCCCTTCCGGGGTTACCCCACATTGCTCCGCGATCTCGCGCTCGAAGTAATGAGCCTCGGGGCATTCGGGCGTGAGGGCGGGATAGCGGGCCGTGACCACGGTGCTGGTGGCGCCCAGCTCGCCGCGCTCGTCCTGGGCCAGGATGGCGAGCAGCCGGGTGGCACCGTGGGGCTCGGGGAAACCGAAGAAGGCGACCAGCCGCCAGCGGTTTCCCACCGCCTCCACCACGGTCCGGCGGAACTGTTCGATGGGCTCGCGGGGTACGCTCGCCAGCGGGATGGCGCGCCGATTGCGAAGCCCGAGCTCTTCGAAGCCGATCATGGCGACCCCCCTCCGAGCCCCCGCGCCGCTTCATCCAGCAGGACCCGCAGCGGCTCGGGCAGATAGACACCTAACATGAGCACCAGCGCAAGAAGAACCACCGGACCCGCCACGAGCCACACCCGCTCCCGCGCCGGCGCCCCCTCCTCGACCGGCGTGCCGTAGTCCACCTCCAGGATCATCGCG
>JBBIMQ010000039.1:0-2042 GCA_037444345.1 Gemmatimonadota bacterium
GCGCGGGAGGCGGGCTTCACCCTGGTGGATCTCTCCGACGTCTACGACGGACTCCCGTACGACGCCATCACCATCGCCGTGTACGACTCGCACCCGAACGAGCTGGGCCACCAGAACATTGCCGACCACCTCTACCGCCAGCTCCGGGCTCGGCCGGAGCTGTTGGGTGGCCGGTGAACCCCCCGGCCGGGGAGCGGGCTGCCTCGCGCCGCCTTCCCGGATGTCTGTCTATCCCATGGGAGTGAGCCCGTGACCGACATCGCCGCGACCGTGAAGGGGTTCATCCTGGAGCGCTTCCTCCCCGGAGAGGACCCCGCCAATCTCACCCGTACGACCCCGCTCATCACCGGCGGGATCCTCGACTCCCTGGCGACGCTCGAGCTGGTCAGTTTCATCGAGCGGACCTTCGGAATCCAGCTCGAGGCCCACGAGGTTGGCCCCGGGCGGCTCGATACCCTCGAGCGGATCGCCGAGCTCGTGGCCGCCAAGCAGAGCCCATCCTAGAACAAGCCGGCCGGCCTGCTACCCCCGCGGCTCCCGGGCCCCCGGGCCCCCGGGCCTCGCGGCCAGCCCGTGCCGCTGGTCCGCGAGTACCTTGGGCCCAGTGCCTCTTCGAAAGACCACGAGCCAGGACGCCGATCATGACCGACCAGTCCCGACCGCCCGGTCCTCTCAAACCGATCACCCCCCAACGCCTCGCCCAGGAACTGGCCCGATTTCACGCCGAGCGGATGAAGGGCGAGCTCAGGCCCGAAGCGCTGGACCAGAAGTTCGCGCGGATCATCCAGGAACTTCGGGAGCGCCGCATCGAGGGAACCCGGGAAGACGTCAAGGCCGCGCTCCAGCCGCTGGTGGAGAACGGAACGATCTCCCGCGGCGAGCACGACCGGCTGCTTGCCCAGCTCGGCATGAGCTGATCCCATGGCCCTGCTGCCGCCGCTGGCGCCGCTCGAAATGACGCTCCAGGCCGCCGATGGCCTGGTGCTGAAGGGTGTTCTGGCCTATCCGGACGCGCCGCCGGGGGAGCCCCATCCGCTCGCGGTGCTGGCCCACCAGTACCCCGCGACCGCCGACAGCTTCGCTCCCCTGATAGACGATCTGCTGGACCTGGGCATCGCGGCGCTGGCGTTCGACCAGCGGGGCCATGGGTCCTCCACCGAGGGTCCGGCCGGCCCCGTGATCATTGACACGCCCCAGGACTTCGGCCTGGAGGCCTTCGGCCAGGCCTTCCTGAGCAGCGCCGCCAAGGTGGGGTTCAGCCGGATGGACGACGACGTCGTTCGGGTGGCCTGCTGGGGGGTGGCCCAGAATTTTGTGGACCCGGACCGGGTGCTCCTCGTCGGTGCCAGCGTCGGCGGTACCGCCGTGGTGCTGGCCGCGCCGCGGGTGCGCGGCCTCAAGGCGGTCATCACGTTCGGCGCGGCGGGAGAGCTCGTCTGGGGGCCCGAGGGCCGCGATCGCGCGCGGAGCGCCGTGGAACGGATTGCGGTCCCGGTCCTGCTGGCTACCTCGGAAGGCGATCCGTTTGCCGCCCTCGCCAACGCGCGGGCCTGGAGCGCAGGGCAGGCCCATGCCCGGGTGAAGGCAGTTCCCGGCGCTGCCCACGCCATGGCCATCTATTACGAGGTGCGGGAAGAGGTCCTGGCGCTGGTGCGGAAAGCCGTGGGCCGGTAACCGCGGGGCCCCAGGCCTGAGCAATCCTCCCCCTTCTCGTCCGCCCTCTCGCGATGCGCGCCGTTCCGCTCGGTCCCTCCGCTCCCGCCGTCCCGGTGATCGGGTTCGGAGCGATGCACCTCTCGCTGGCCGAACGCCCCGCCGAGGACGAAGCGATCCGCGTGATCCACGCCGCCCTCGACGCCGGGATCCGGCTGATCGATACCGCCGACGCGTATTGCCTGGATGAGACGGAGACCGGCCACAACGAGCGTCTCCTCGCGCGCGCACTCCGGAGCTGGGCTGGCCCCCGAGACCAGGCGCTGGTGGCGACCAAGGCCGGCATCGTCCGGACCGCCGGGCGCTGGGACCGGAACGGGCATCCCGAC
>JBBIMQ010000039.1:2085-12119 GCA_037444345.1 Gemmatimonadota bacterium
CCGGGCCCTCGGCGTCGAGCGCATCGACCTCTACCAGTTCCACGCGCCGGACCCGGCCGTGCCGTTCGAGGACAGCGTCGGCGCCTTCGCCGAGCTCCAGCGGGCCGGCAAGGTGCGCTGGGTAGGCCTCTCCAACGTCTCGGTGGACCACATCCGGCGAGCCCAGCGAATCGTCGAGGTGACCAGCGTTCAGAACCGCCTCAACCCCTTCTTCCGCGAGGCCCTGAGCGACGGGGTGGTGGCCCTCTGCGGGGAGCAGCGCCTGGGGTTCATCGCCTACAGCCCGACCGGCGGCGCCCGCCTGACACGGAAGCTCCCCCTCCATCCCACGCTCCTGGACATCGCTCGGCGAGTGGGCGCGAGTCCCCACGCCGTCTGCCTGGCGTGGGTCCTGAGCCGGGGCCCGACCGTCATCGCCATTCCCAGCGCCCGGCAGGTGGACCACGTGCGGGACAGTGCCCGCGCCGGCGATCTGCTCCTGTCCCAGGCCGATCTCGCCGCGATAGACCAGGCGGAGTTCAGCCGGGCGTAGCCCCGGCGGGCATCGCGAGCCCCGGGGCAGGAGGCCGGGTTGCCTCCCGGCCTGGGTGGCGAGGCCGGCTATATTGCACCCATGCCGCCGCGCCCCCGTCGCACCACGGTGACAACCTGGGTCGGCAACGTTCCCGTGGGGTCTGCCCACCCGATCGTGGTGCAATCCATGACCAACACCGACACTGCCGACGTCGAGGCCACGGCGGCTCAGGTGGCGGCTCTGGCGCGCGCCGGGAGCGAGTTGGTCCGCGTCACCGTGAACAACGACGCCGCCGCCCGCGCCGTCCCGCGCCTCGTCGAGCGACTTGGCGAGCTCGGGGTGTCGGTGCCCATCATCGGCGACTTTCACTATAACGGCCACCTCCTGCTCGCCAACCATCCGGAGTGCGCTCGTGCTCTGGCCAAGTACCGGATCAATCCGGGAAACGTGGGAAGCAAGCGCCGGGACGAGAACTTCGCCGCCATCATCGAGGTGGCCCTCCGGTTCGAGAAGCCGGTGCGGATCGGTGTCAACTGGGGCTCGCTCGACCAGGCCCTCCTCACCGAACTCATGGACGTCAACGCTCGAGCGGCGGAGCCGCGCGAAGCCCGCGAAGTGACCCGCGACGCCATGGTGGCGAGCGCGCTTCGCTCGGCCGAGCTGGCCGAATCCCTGGGCCTCCCCCATGACCGCATCATCCTGAGTGCCAAGGTGTCCGAGGTGCAGGATCTGGTGGAGGTCTATCAGGCCCTGGCGGCCCGCTGCGACTATCCGCTCCACCTCGGTCTCACCGAGGCGGGAATGGGGATGAAGGGCGTCGTGGCCAGTGCCGCCGGACTCGCCGTCCTGCTCCATGCCGGGATCGGGGACACGATCCGGGTCTCGCTCACTCCCCGCCCCGGTGGCGACCGCACGGAAGAAGTTCAGGTGGCCCAGCAGATCCTCCAATCGCTGGGCCTCCGCAGCTTCATGCCCCAGGTGACTGCCTGTCCGGGCTGCGGCCGGACCACCAGCACCTTTTTCCAGCAAATGGCCGACGAGATCCAGACCTATCTCCGCGCTCAGCTCCCCGCCTGGCGCGCTCGCTACCCGGGGGTCGAGGAGCTCCGGGTGGCGGTGATGGGGTGCGTGGTGAACGGACCTGGCGAGTCCAAGCACGCCCACATCGGGATCTCGCTCCCCGGGACCTTCGAGGAGCCCAAGGCGCCGGTGTTCGTGGACGGCCGCCTGCACACCACCCTGCGTGGCGACTCGATCGTGGCCGATTTCCTCGCGATTCTCGACCAGTACGTGGAGACCCGATACGGACGAGTGGCGGAGGTCACCCATGGGGCGGAGTGAAGTCCCAGGGGTCGGGGCCCTCCTCGCAGCCCTGCTCTTGGCAACCCCCGCGCTGGCCCAGGAGCACCAGCACGGCGACCGCGCCTATCACGAGATGCAAGAGCGAGGGCGAGCGGTCATGGGGGTGGACCAGTACAGCTCCGCCCACGCCTTCGAGGCGTTCCCCGACGGGGGGCGGATCGTGCTCCAGCGGATGGAGGAAGACTCCGCCGGCGCGGCCGCGATCCGGGACCACCTCGCCCGAGTCGCTCAGGCCTTCAGTCGGGGAGACTTCGCGCTGCCCGGGTGCGTCCACGGAACGGGAGAGGTGCCGGGCACCCGTGTCATGGCCGACCTCCGAGAACGCATCCGGTACGAGTTCCGAGAGCTGCCTCGAGGTGGCGAGGTCCGCATCGTGACCACCGACCCGGCCGCCCTCCACGCGGTCCACGAATTCCTGGCGTTCCAACGCCGGGAGCATCGGACCGAGTGACGGGCGTGGAGTCGAGCTGAGGCTCCTGCTGTGATGACCGGAGGAATCGAGACCCTCCTGCGCGATGAGCCCCTGGCCGCGCTGCCGCTCCTGTTCGGCGCGGGGCTGGTGACGAGCCTCACTCCCTGTGTCTACCCCATGATCCCCATCGTGGCTGGCGTGCTGGGCGGGGCCTCGGCGGCCGGGCGCTCCCGGGGACAGAGGGCCGGCTACACGCTCGCTTACGCGTTGGGGCTCGCTCTGGTGTACAGCGCGCTCGGGCTCCTGGCCGGTCTCACCGGGACTCTCTTCGGGACCGTGAGCTCGAACCCGTGGGCCTACTTCGCCATGGGCAACCTGTTGCTGCTGTTCGCGCTCGCCCTGCTCGACGCCGTCCCGGTTCCCGTCCCTGGGCGGGTGGCGACCTGGGCAAGCCGGATCGGCGGCGGTTCCTACGGGAGCGTCTTCCTCATGGGAGCCACGTCTGGGCTGGTCGCCGCCCCCTGTGGCGCGCCGGCCTTCGCCGCGGTGCTCACCTTCGTGGCGGCAACCCAGTCGGCTGTCCTTGGCTTCCTGTACCTGTTCGTCTTTTCTCTCGGCATGACCGCCTTGCTGATCGGCGTGGGACTGTTCTCCGGCTTCGCGGCCAACCTCCCCCCGAGCGGGCGCTGGACGATCTGGATCAAGCGATGCGCCGGGGTGATCTTGCTCGGAGTTGCGGAGTACTACTTCTACCGAATGGGGCAGGTCTCATGATGCGACGCCGGACTCGGGCCTGGTGGCTGGCCGCGGTGATCTCGAGCCTCGGTGCCCCGGGTGGCCTGGCCGCCCAGGGGGAGGCGGGGCTTCCCCTCGGCACCCCGGCGCCCAGCCCGGTGGTGACCGACCTCGACGGCAAGCCCGTGGATCTGGCAGCCTGGATCGGTAAGAAGCCGGTGCTCCTCGAGTTCTGGGCGGTCTGGTGCGAGAACTGCGAGGCCCTCTTGCCACGGATGAAGGCCGCCAAGCAGCTGGTTGCCGACAGGGTGGAGTTTCTCGGCGTGGCCGTGGCCGTCAGCCAGAGCCGCGAACGCGTGCGCCGTTACAGCGAGCAGCACGGACTGCCGTTCCGGATTCTGTACGATGACGACGGCGCCGCCGTGCGAGCCTACCAGGCGCCGGTCACGTCGTACGTCGTGATCGTGGATCGCGCCGGCAAGGTGGTCTACACGGGTGTGGGACCCGACCAGGCCTTCGAGCCGGCCCTGCGCGCGGTATCCGGCATCTCGCACTGAGGAGTCCCACGTGATACGGCGGACGCTCATCCCGGTTGCATTGACTCTCATCATGGCCGTTCCTGGCGCCGGGCTCGGGGCCCAGCAGCCTGCGGCCGTGCTCGTCGAAGGCCCGCTGGTGGGCGACCGGGCTCCGGATTTCTCTCTGCCCTGGGCCTCGAAGGAAGGCGTGGGGATCGGGCCGCTCTGGAGCCTGAGTGCCAACCGGGGCCGCGTCGTCGTCCTCGCCTTCTACCCCAGGGATTTCACCCCGGGTTGTACCGCCCAGATGAAGACGTTCACCGAGCAGTACGCGGACCTCTTCGGCGACGACGTCGTGGTGGTCGGAATCAACGCGGACTCCCTGGACACCCACGTTCGCTTTGCCCAGCGGCTGGGACTTCCTTTCCGGCTTCTCACCGACCCCGGCCAGAAGGTCTCACGCCGCTACGGCAGCGACGACACCAACGGCTATAACCGGCGGACGATCTACGTCGTCGATCGCAGCGGCACCGTGACCTACGTGGACCGCCGGTTCGACGCGCTCGATCCCCGTTCCTACGCCGAACTCAAGGCCGCGGTCCAGGCGGCCCGGCGCGGGCGCTAGGCTGCCGCATGACCGCGGCCCGCTCGCGGCCGGGAGCGCTCCTCGCCCTCGCCTTTGCAGCCCTGCTCCTCGGCGGGAGCAAGCCGCTGGCGGCCCAGGATGCCAGTGAGGTTCGAGCCCGTTGGGAAACCGGACCGGTCAAGACCGGATGGTGCGTGTACTTTCTCATGGAACCCGGCAAGGCCGCCGAGGACCTCGCCCGGGGTCATGAGACCGTCGGAGTCCTCCAAACCGAGGGCTGGCATCCCGCGCTCCGGCGGCTGGCCGAGAGCGACGCGACCTATGCGAACTGGGTCCCGTCTCGGGTCTGCCAGATTCTCTTTGACACCATCTGGGTAGGCTCGCGACGCTACGTCGAGGGAACCAGGCGGAGCCCGGTCGGGCTGGGCTTCTGGGAGGTTGCCGCCCGCCCGTCGCAGGGGGACGGCGGGGTCTTCGGCGTGGCCCGGATACTGGCCACCAACAGTGGCGACCTCAAACGCCGGATGGAAACCGAGTTCGTCCCGCTCTCCATGGCTCGGCTCACCTCGGGACCGATCCCGGATAGCCGGGACGAGCGCTTCGAGGTCGAGCTGGACCGGACGACCGTGACCTTTGACGGGCACCCCGTAGCGGACTCGACCCTTGATGCCGTCGAGCTTCGCCACCGGTTCGTCGTTCAGGGCGAACGCCTGATGCTGTGGACGGTCGAACTCCAGATCGCCCCGGAGCGCATGGCGCTTTTCTCGGGCGGCCTGCGGTTCGTGGGCAAGGGAGCCCTCGCGAAAGCCATGTCGCGCTCCCCCATCCGGATCGTCGGGCCGGTGTTCTCGGGAGGCAGGGCCGTGGTCACGTTCACGCGCTGATCGAGTCTTGCCTGGCATTCCCGCGAGCGACCCCCGGTACCCCTCGGACCGCCTATTCGCCCCTTGTGCATACTCTCCTTCTGAATAGCGACACTGTCGCCGCCCAGATTTTCAACACGAACTGCCTCGTTTTACGCATTGTGGATATTGGGGTTATGCCTTTGGTTTCGAGTGGAAAATGAGCTTGCGCCATAGCCCATTCCAGGCCGTGGTCTTGCCCGGCCAGGTCCACGGCCCGTGGGGCTCCACATGTTGATAACTCGGACTATCCACAAGCGTGGGATTCTCGGGCTGGCTTGGCGCCGTAGCTTCAGTGCGACCAATCCCGACACCTGTTGAAAAGTCGCCATGGTACCGGCCAACGGGCCCTCGGTGGCCAGGGAAAATGTTCGCCCGGCGGGCGGCTTCCTCGTCGCCCGGCGGGTCCTTACTCTCGCCCCGGGCGTCGCGGGCAATGCGATCTGGTGGCAGGATGGCCAGGTCCGGGCGGTGGGGGCGGCGCACGAGTTGGCCCGCCGGGTTCCGAGTCGAGTCCGCCGTTACGAGTATCCCGGGGCCCTGGTCACGCCGGGGTTCGTGGACGGCCACACCCACTTCGTGATGTGGGCCATTGGACGGAGACAGGTCCGACTTGCCGGGGCAGGGAGCCGTTCCGAGGCGCTCGAGCGGGTCGCGGCCGGGGTCCCCGTTCAGGGCTGGATCCTGGGCCACGGCTGGAACGCCAACCAGTGGGACGAGCCGCCGGATCGCGCCGCGCTGGACGAGGTGCAGCCCCTGCCCGTCTTTCTCACCTCGCTCGATGTCCACTCGGCCTGGGTGAACAGTGCGGCGCTGGCTGCAGCCGGGATCACCCGGGACACGCCGGACCCGCCCGGAGGGCGAATCGTCCGCGACGCAGCCGGCGAGCCCACGGGGCTGTTGCTGGAACGCGCGGTCGAACTCGTCGCGCCCCACGTCCCGCGGCCGGGGGCTGCCGAGCTGGTCGAGGCGGTCCGCCAGGCGCAAGGCGAGGCGCATCGGCTCGGGGTGACCGGCATCCACGATGTGGAGGATCCCTCCGCCCTCGGGGCGTTCCAGGCCCTGGATGCAGCGGGGGAACTCCGACTCCGGGTGCTGTTTCACCCGCCGGTGGCCCAGCTGCCTGTTCTGATCCGGCACGGGGTGCGAACCGGGCAGGGTTCCCCCTGGCTCCGGCTCGGCGGGGTCAAGCTCTTCCTCGACGGAAGCCTGGGCAGCCGAACCGCGTGGATGCTGCAGCCCTACGAGGACGGCCGCGACTCGGGAATGCCGGTCTCCACCGAAGGGGAAGCCCGCGCCGCGATGCAGGCGGCCGCCCGGGCCGGCCTCGCCTGCGTGGTGCACGCCATCGGCGATGCGGCGGTCCGCCGGGCCCTCGACCTGATGGCGGAGCTCCCCCGGGTCGGGCTGCCGCACCGGATCGAGCACTTCCAGTGCGTTGATCCGGCGGACCTGGAGCGGGCCGCAGAACTCGGGGTGGTGAGCTCGATGCAACCGGCCCACCTGCTGGTTGACATCCCGTTGGCCGAGCGGCACTGGGGGCGGCGGAGCCGCTGGGCCTTCGCCTTCCGGAGCCTCCTCGACCGGGGCACCGTGCTCGCCTTTGGAAGCGACGTGCCGGTGGCGTCGCTCGATCCGCGAGAGGGGATCTGGGCCGCGATGGCGCGGGTGAGCGCAAGCGGCGATCCACCGCAGGGCTGGTACCCGGAGGAGCGCCTCGGTTTCGAGGAGGCGGTGGGGGCGTATACCTACGGGAACGCGCTCGCCGCCGGGGTGGGGGAGCGCCGCGGCGTGCTGGCGCCGGGGCAAGACGCGGACCTCGTCGTCTGGGACGTGGACCCCGCGATCGAACGTGGCGCCGCCGCCGCGTTTCGGGAGGCGCGCGCCCTGCTGACTGTCGTAGGGGGCGAGGTCGTGATGCAGGGGTGATGCTCTTCGATTAGACTGTTCTCTTCGCGGTTGCTTCACTCTCACCACCCACGTTGTCCGAGGAGTTCCGTGTCGCCACCCGTTCGCCGCACCAAGATCGTGGCCACCATGGGGCCAGCCTGTGCCGAGCCGGAGCGTATGAGTGCCCTGCTGGACGCGGGCGTGAACGTGGTACGGGTCAACGCCTCCCATGGATCGCCGGAGCTGCGGGAGGCCTGGATCGCCATGGTGAAGGACCTGCGGGAGGCGCGGCGGGATGGAGTGGCCATCCTGCTCGATCTCCAGGGTCCCCGGATCCGGGTCGGGCACCTGCCGAGACCGATCCGATTGACTCCGGGCGCGGAGGTGGTCTTTGCGCCCGAGCCGGAGGTCGGCAGCGGCGAGATCCCGACCACCTATGAGGCCCTGGCCCGCGACCTGAGCCCCGGTGCGCGGATTCTGCTGGACGACGGACTCCTCGCCGTCGAGGTCACCGCGGTTCGGGGCAGCCGGGTGTACGGCCGGGTGCAGTATGGCGGCGAGCTCAAGTCCCAGAAGGGGATCAATCTGCCCGGGGTGGAGGTGAGCGCGCCGGCACTCACCGAGAAGGACCGGGAGGACGTGGCGCACGGCATCGCGCTGGGCGTGGACTACATCGCCCTGAGTTTTGTGCGGAAGGCCGCGGACGTCGAGGAGCTGCGGCGCATGGTCCCCCGCAGCATGAAGCTGGTGGCCAAGATCGAGAAGGACACCGCGCTGGCCAACCTCTGCCCGATCCTCGAGGCGTCGGACGCCATCATGGTGGCGCGCGGGGACCTGGGGGTCGAGCTCCCCTTCGAGGAGGTGCCGCTCACCCAGAAGCGAATCATTCGCGAGGCCAACCTGCACGGGAAACCGGTGATCACCGCCACCCAGATGCTCGAGTCCATGGTTCACGCTCCGGTGCCCACCCGGGCCGAAGCCTCCGACGTCGCGAACGCGATTCTGGACGGGACCGACGCCGTGATGCTGTCGGCGGAAACGGCGATCGGCGACTACCCGCTGGAAGCGGTGCAGGCCATGGACCGGATCGCCCGCGAGATGGAGCAACACCGGCGCGGGCGGAGCCCGGCGTTCGACGCCGCTGTCGGGCGGCGGCCGGCGGAGAGCGACGAACGCCATCCGCGGGCGGGCGAGGGCGGGCCGGCGCGCACCGAGGACGCCATCGGCGTCGCCGTGTGCGCGGCCAGCGAGATGTTGCACTGCCCGCTGATCCTCTGCTTCACGAGCAGCGGTTTCACGGCTCGCAAGGTAGCCACCTACCGTCCGACCGTCCCCATCGTGGCGGCGACGCCGGAACCCGAGACCTGGCGGCAGCTGGCGCTGGTCTGGGGCACGCTCCCGCTCCGCATCAGCCATTCGAGCGACTACGACGCGATGCTGGGCATGGCCCGGCAGCAAATCCTCGAGCGCGGCCTGGCGCAGCCAGGAGAGCGGGTCGTGGTCACCGCGGGCGTGCCCTTCGACGTCCCGGGGACCACGAATCTGCTCAAGATCGAAGCCCTGTGACGATGCGGCTGATCTTTCTCGGCACCGGCACGTCGTTCGGCGTCCCCCAGATCGGATGCCGCTGCGCCGTCTGCCGCTCCGACGATCCCCGCGACCGGCGGTCGCGATCGGGCGCGCTCCTCGACGCCGGCGGGCGCTCCATTCTCATTGACACGCCCCCGGAACTCCGCCTCCAGATGCTGCGCGAGGGGCTCTCCCGGGTGGATGCCGTGCTCTACACCCACGAGCACGCCGATCACGTCAACGGGATTGACGATCTCCGCGTGTTCTCGGTGCGCCAGCGCCGGCCCCTCGCCTGCTACGGCCCCGCCGAAACGCTGGAGCGGGTGCGGCAGGGCTTCCCCTACATCTTCGACGATCAGGTCCGGGCGTTCGAGGGGACCTCGAAACCGGAGCTCGAGCTCCACGCCCTGGAGCCCGGCCGCGCGGTGGAGATCGCCGGGGTCCAGGTCCTTCCGCTCGCGTTCGCGCACGGGTTCGTGCGAGTCTTCGGCTACCGCTTCGGCCCCCTCGCCTACATTACCGACGCCAAGGCCGTTGGTCCCGAAGCGTTCGCCGCACTGCAGGGACTCAAGGTGCTGGTGCTGAACGCCCTGTGGTGGCGACCCCATCCCACCCACCTCAGCATCGGGGAAGCGGTCGCCACGGCCCGGGCGCTTGGTGCCGAGCGGACCTATCTGACGCACCTGACTCACGAAACCGGCCACGCCGAACTCGAGCGCCAGCTCCCCCCCGGGGTCTCGCCAGCGTACGACGGCCTCGCCATCGAGGTGGAGGAATGAAACTGCTGTATGGCCGCATGCTGCAGGACCGCCTGGATGGCGAGCATGGCTTGCCCCGCGGCCGGCTGGATGAACTCGCCCGGCGGTTTCGAGAGGTCCAGGCCGAGGTGCGGCGCTCGCGGCAGGCCGGGGAGTACGGCTTCTTCGGGCTGGGTCACCAACCCCAGGCGGTGCAGGCCATTCGCCGCTTCGCCGAAGGGGTGGGACAGGCCTTCGACCACATCCTGGTGCTGGGGATCGGCGGTTCGGCGCTCGGGACCAAGGCGCTGCTGAACGCGCTCCGGCGGCCGGCCTGGAACGAGCTGGACGACGAAGGGCGTGACTTCTTTCCCCGTCTCACGGTGCTGGACAACGTGGATCCCTCGACCGTGGCCGAGGCGCTGCGGCGGATCGATCCCCGCCGGGTGCTCGTCAACGTCATCAGCAAGTCGGGGGGAACGGCGGAGACGCTGGCCCAGTACCTGGTGGTGCGGGCCTGGCTGGAGGAGGCCCTGGGGCCGGCCGCCTCGCGCCACCTGGTCTTCACCACCGACCCGGAACGGGGCGCGCTCCGCGAGATCGCCAGGCGGGAAGGCATCGCGGCCCTGGACATCCCTCCCGAGGTCGGCGGCCGGTTCTCGGTGCTCTCGCCGGTGGGGCTGCTTCCGGCGGCGCTCGTGGGCATCGATATCGAGGGACTGCTGGCGGGCGCTCGTCAGGCGCTCGCCCGGGCCGAGTCCGACGACCTGTTGCAGAACCCCGCGGCCCTCTACGCAGCACTCCTTTGG
>JBBIMQ010000040.1:0-7301 GCA_037444345.1 Gemmatimonadota bacterium
CGATCACTTCCTCGGCCACCGCGAACCGCGGCGGACGGATCAGGAGATCGCGGGTGAGATAATTGACTGCCGCTCCTCCAGCTCGTGCTTCAGGTTCGCCGGCCTGGTGTAGAGCTTCTCGTAAAGAACGGCGTGGCCGTAGTCGAAGGCGTTGAACAGGCGTGCCGCCTCGGGGTAGATCTCGAGGAACTGCCAGTTGAAGCGGCCGGGATAGTAAAACTGCTCGTCCCGCCGGTCCTGGGCCTCGAGAGCGGCGGAGCCGAACCCGAGTCCCGCGGCGAGAAGGAGGATGCGTGGAGCCAGTCGGGCCATGAGCGTCTCCAGCGATGACCGTTCGATGCCGCCCTGTCGCGGCTCGGGGCGCGGCTGCCGTCTCGGCTAGCGCGCGTCACGGGGCAGGAGCCAGGCGAAGCCGAACAGGTGAGAAAAGCCGAGCGTCACACCCAGATCCGGTCCGGCCGCGCGACGGAGCCGGCGGCTCAGCCCGAAGTCCAGGACCGCGGTGGGGGTGAGCTGATAGCGGACGCCAGCGCCGGCGTTGACCTCGACGGGGGTGGCCCTCGCCGTCCGGCGGGCGACGATTTCGCCGAGCAGAAGCAGGCTGTGGCGGAAGAGGGTGCGATCGAGCGCGGCGCCGTAGGACCAGCGATGGCCCGGCTCCACGGCACTCAGGCGCTCCTCGTCGCCCGCGGTCCAGGCCGCGTTGAGGTGCAGCCGGTGCCGGCCCCAGCTCCGGGTAGCGATGGCCTTGAAGGTGACCCGGACCCCATCGCCCGCCAGGGCCCCGGCCGGCAGGTGGCCGTCCACTCGCAGCGCAAGGGCCGGAAGTCGCCGGCCCTCGGTGTTCAGGTTGTACAGCCCGAACGCGGTGATGCCGGCCAGGCCCCAGGTGGTCTCTCCCCCTTCCCGGCGGGCGGCGAGGGGGAGCTTCAGGCCGACCTGCCCGTTCCGGACGATCCCGTACTCGAGCTCGGGGATTGCCACGTGAAGATCGGCCCCGCCCCGTTCCCGCTGGTACAGATAAGGAAGCAGGAACTCGAACCCGTAGCGTTCCACCGGGTAGGCGTCCTCGGTGACGGTGGGCCGGTCGTCGTCCAGGTTGCGGTAGTCGAGCTGGGCGCTGAGCGGGGCGGGGCCGGCCGCGAGCCATCCCAGGAGCGCGATCGCCGCGCCGGCGGGGTGCCGGACGATCGGGAGTCCGGGAACACCGGCGCTCCGGATTCCGGGGTTCGGGGTCTCGGCGACTCGGGGCCAACCGTCCCGGGCGTCGCTCCCGCCCATCCCCGGCTCCCCAGCCTGTGCGATCGAGGCCGTTCGCATCGTGATCGGGTCCTTCCCAGGCACGGCCCGAAGCTAGTCCGATCAGGTTACCCGGGTCTAAACGATGGATTAAAGTCCGTTGAGATTGCCCCCCGGGGCCTGGCTGGCAAGGCCGGGAGGCAGGACAATACGTGCGGCTCCTTGCCGTTCGCTCACGCGATGCCGGAGGTCGGATGCGGGTGCTGGTGGTGGAGGACGAGGTCAAGGT
Source organism: Gemmatimonadota bacterium (assembly GCA_037444345.1). Lineage (GTDB taxonomy): Bacteria > Gemmatimonadota > Gemmatimonadetes > Gemmatimonadales > GWC2-71-9 > JADJOM01. The sequence goes on from JBBIMQ010000040.1 coordinate 1,529, forward strand.
GGCGCGGTTCCTCCGCCAGGCGCTGGAGGAGGAAGGGCACGCGGTGGATCTCGCCCTCGATGGGGAGGAGGCTTCGACCCTCGCCCATGTGAATCCATACGATCTCATCCTGCTCGATATCCAGTTGCCCAAGCGGAGCGGGCTCGAGCTGGCGGCCGAGCTGCGGCGGGCCGGCGCCCAGACGCCGATCCTGATGCTCACCTCGCGAGATACCACGCAGGACATCGTGCGCGGGCTCAACGCCGGCGCCGACGACTATCTCACCAAGCCCTTCGAGCTGGAGGAGCTCCTCGCCCGGGTCAACGCGCTCACTCGGCGGCAGCTCGGCCCGATGACCGGGATCCTGCGGTTCGAGGACCTCGAGATGGACCGGCTGCGGCGGGTGGTCAAGCGCGGAGGGAAGCGGCTGGACCTCTCGCCGCGCGAGTTCCGGTTGCTCGAGTTTTTCCTGCTCAACCCGGACCGGGTGCTGAGCCGGACGCTCCTGCTCGAGAAGGTCTGGGACATGTCGTTCGACCCCGAGACGAACGTGGTGGACGCGCACATCTCCAATCTGCGGCGCAAACTCGAGGAACACGGTCCCCGCCTGATTCAGACCGTGCGGGGGGCGGGGTACGTGCTCCGCTCGGCGGCGGGAGATTAGGGTGCGCTCGTTCCGGCTCGCGCTCGCGATCCGCACCGGGACCGGGGTCCTGGCGCTCTTCGTGCTCGTGGCGCTGGCCTCGGTCGTGGCCCTCCGCTCGATTCTGTTCCGGCAACTCGACAACACACTGCTGCATCTCGCGGAGGTGGAGGCGCAGGCCGGGGCCGCGCGGAGCGGTCCGGAGTTCGAGTTTCACGAAGGTGTGTTGCTGAGTTCACAGGACGGGGCCGGCGCCGAGCTCACCCGGTACGCTCAGCTCTGGTCGAGCGACGGCGCGCCTCTGGTCCGGAGCCGCAACCTCGATCGCGATCTCCTGCTGCCGCCGGGTGCGCTGCGGGCCGCCCAGGCCGGCCAGGTCCAGTGGAACACTCACGTCTGGGAGGGGCGTCGCCTCCGCTGCGTCATCTATCCGCTGCGTCTGGTGGGCGCGGCGCACGGGGTGCACGTGCTCCAGGTGGCGGCGCCGCTCGAGCCGCTGGACCGGACGATCACCGAGTTCGCGCTGCTGGCTGGCCTCACGACCGTGCTTGCCGGGGCAGGGGCCTTCTTCATCGGCTGGCGGATCGCCGGGTTGGCGCTCCGGCCCACCACCGAGATCGCGGCCCAAGCCGAGGCCATCACCGAGGGAACGCTCTCGGCGCAGATCACCGCCCACGCTGACGTCGAGGAGTTTACCCGGTTGGTGCGGGTGCTGAACGAGATGCTGGGGCGGCTCGAACGCGCGTTCACGGTGCAGCGCCAGTTCACGGCCGATGCAAGCCACGAACTGCGGGGCCCGCTCACGGCGCTTCGGGGGGACATTGATCTCGCGCTCAAGCGGGAGCGCTCGGTCGAGGAGTATCGCGCCACTCTGGAGCGCTGCCGCGAGGAGGTCGCGCGGCTGACCCGTCTGACGACCGACCTCCTGACCCTGGCCCGCAGCGAGACCGGGGTCCCGGCTGGCGAGCGGGTGGACATTGATCTCCGCGAGTTGTCGGAGCGGGTGGCCGCGCGCTACCGGCCGATCGCGGCGGAGCGGGGTGTCGAGGTCGTGGTCACCGGAGACGCTCCCGTGGTCCGGGGCGATCCCGGGCTGCTGGAGCGGGTGGTGGGGAACCTGGTGGACAACGCGGTCAAGCATTCGCCCCGAGCCGGACAGGTTCAGATCGAGCTGAGCGGCGGAGACCTCGCGAGCCTCACCGTGCGCGACGCCGGACCCGGGATTCCCGCCGAGGACGTGCCCTATCTGTTCCGCCGCTTTTTCCGCCGGTCCGGCACCCGGGAGGGCCGCGAGGGCAGCGGGCTCGGCCTCGCCATCGCGCGAGCCGCTGCGGAGGCGCACGGCGGGAGGCTGGAGTTCGCGGGCAACCAGCCCGGAGCCGTGTTCCGCCTGACGCTGCCGCGTACCGCGCCGCGCAGCGCCGGTACCGGGCGGCCGGAGCTGCAGGAGAGTACGCCGCCGACCGCGGCCTCCTAGAAGGCCGCTCGGCGCCTTCAGCTCTGGCCTGACTTGCGGGGCAACCGCCCGGAGGCCGACAAACTGCGCCTCGGGATGGGAGGAGTCGGCCCAGCCTCCTCCGAAAGCTCCGCTGCGCCACGGGCCTCGAACCATGCGGCGCGGCTGTCGTGGCCTGCGCTCGCGCGTGCCGTGGACACCCGGGCGACCCTCAACGACAGTTAACGTCCGACTCACCCCCTCGTCACCGCCTGCCTGGTATGTTGCTCGCGCGGTCACTCAAGACCGACTTGTCAGAGGGGGTCATATGCGTATCCGCATTCACCTGGCCGCCGCGCTGGCCGGCCTGGCGCTGCTCGGAACCCAGGCGCTGGCCGCGCAACGGCCGACGATGCCTCCCGGTTTCGCGAGCCTGAGCCCGCGCGAGATCGTGGAGCACTTGCTGGCCAGGCAGTCCGAGCTTGCGTTGAGTGAAGAGCAGATCGTTCGGCTCCTGGCGATCCGCGAGGAGCTGGGGGCGGAGCTCGAGCGGTGGATCTACCAGCCGGAGCCCTTTCCCACGATGCTGCGCGCTCCCATGACCAGCGCCGAGGAGGTCTTCAACCGGGCGGCGGCGGTGCTCACGGACCGCCAACTGGCGGAGTTGCCGGCTCTCTTCCCCCGGGTGGCCGGAGCCGAGAGGGTGGACCCTCTCACTCACCGGCCGCCGGTGCCGCCTCCCGCCTCCCCAGCCATCCCTGGGCGGGAGAGCGACCGGAATCCCCTGACCCATCAGCGGGTGATTCCGCCCGCCGAGGCGCTGGAGGCCGCGCCGTCGGCACCGGTTCCGGAGACGGGATTGAATCCGCTCACCCATCAGCCGGCCCTGAAGCCGCCCGTCCCGGAGGCGCTGCCGGGGCAGGAAGCCGATCGGAACCCGCTGACGCACCAGCCCGCCCACCCTCCGGAAGTGGCGCCGGCGGCGGAAGGCAAGGAGAGCGAGCGCGACCCGCTCACGCATCGAGTCACGGCCCGCGCGGCACCAGGCTCGTTGCAGCCCGTCGCGAGGGAATTTGCGCGGGAGGCCTGGAACCCGCTCACCAACCAGGTGGATGTGCCGGGGCCCCACCCGGAGGCGATCCCGGGCCAGGAGAGCGCGCGGGAGCCGCTGACCAACCGACTGCTCCGGCCCCCCGAGCTGGCCCAGAGCACTCCGAGCGCACCGGTCAATCCGCTTACCCACCGGCCGTGGTGAAGGGCACCGGGCTCGGCACGCCGGAGCTCCAGGTTCTTGTCTGGGGCTTCGGCGTGAACTTCGTATGGGAGGTCGCCCAGTCGCCGCTCTACGCCGACCGCGGCCGCGGGTGGGGGTATTTGCTTTGGACCCGGTTCCACTGCACCGTGGGCGACGCGCTCATCGCACTCGGTGCCTTCGCGCTGGTGGCGCTGGTGCTCAGAGACCGGGGCTGGTTGCGGACCGGGAGGGTGGCGCCGGTCATCGCCTTCACGCTGCTGGGAGCGGGCTACACGGTCCTGAGCGAATGGTACAACGTGCAGGTCGCCGGCGCCTGGGCCTACGCGCCGAGCATGCCGACGATCGGCGGTATCGGGCTCGCGCCGGTCGTGCAGTGGATCGTGCTCCCTGCGGCTATCGTGCGAGGGGCCGGGAGAGAGATGAGGCGATCGGGGGGCCCGGCCTGAAGCGGGCCCCGGAAGGTGCCCGCCGCCTGGCTCGACTGATCGCAGCCCTCCGGGGCCCGTTCAGAGCCACCAGGGCGCGGAGCTGCTCCGGACTCATCCCGTCGTGGAGGTGAACCTCAGGCCGTAACGATCGAAGCCGTGCCGCGAGCCGGCGCCCATCTGGCCCACCGGCTGGCCGCCGCACATCCCTCCCGTCATGCCCTCCTGCGTTTCACGCTCCCGCGGCGGAGGTGCTGTGCGGGCTGGCGGGCCAGCCGGCTGGCCATCAGGTGACGGTGCGCGCCGGAGCGGGTGCGACAACGGCCTCCACCGCTTGCCGCTCGGCGCGCCGGAGTTCCCACTCCTTCCAGAAGGAGTACACGGCGGGAATGACGATCAACGTGAGCACCGTGCTACTTACCATCCCGCCGATCATGGGGGCCGCGATCCGGCGCATGACGCTGGCGCCGGCCCCCGAGCCCCAGAGGACCGGGAGCAGGCCTGCGATGATGGCGGACACCGTCATCATGAGGGGGCGGACCCGCTCGGCGGTCCCCTCGAGAATCGCCTGGTAGAGGTGGCCGAGCGAAAGCTGTCCGGCCTCCCGGCGTACGGCCCAGGCATGGTCCAGGTAAATCAACATCACGACCCCGGTCTCGGCCGCCACCCCCGCCAGGGCGATGAAGCCGACGGCCACGGCGACCGACCAGTTGTAACCCAGGAGCCAGAGGAACCAGATCCCGCCCACCAGCGCGAAGGGGAGCGAGAGCATGACGATGAGCGTCTCGGCCACGCTCTTGAAGTTGAGGTAGAGGAGGAGAAAGATGATCGCGAGGGTGGCCGGGATCACCAGCTGGAGCGTGGCCGCCGCCCGCTGCATGTACTCGTACTGCCCGCTCCAGACGATCCGGTAGCCGGGCGGCAGGGGGACCATCTCCTGGACGGCCCGCTGGGCCTCGGCGACGTAGCTCCCGATGTCGCGGCCGGCCACGTCCACGTACACCCATGCGGTGGGGACGGCGTCCTCGGTGCGAACCACCATCGGGCCCGGGACCTGCCGGATCGTCGCGACCTGACCCAGAGGGACGTATTGCTCGCGCCGCCCGAGGCGGATCGGCGGCGCGCCGGTCATGCCCATGCCGTCCCCGGAGGACGCGGAAGCCGAGCCGTGCGCCACCGGCACCAGCACCGAGGCCAGGCGTTCAGGCGTGTCGCGCAGTTCCTGGGGATAGCGGACCCGAACGCCGTAGCGCTCCCGGCCCTCCACTGTCTGGGTGATGGTCATGCCGCCCACCGCGGTCGCGATCACGGCCTGCACGTCGCCGACGTTGAGGCCGTGCCGGGCCGCGGCCGCGCGGTCGATCTCGATATCCAGGTAGTAGCCTGACTCGGCTCGCTCGGCGAACGCACTCCGCGTCCCCGGCACCGTCAGGACCGCTCGCTCGACGGCCCTCCCCAGGCGCTCCAGCTCCGCGAGCTCGGGCCCGAAGATCTTGATCCCGACCGGGGTACGGATGCCGGTCGCGAGCATGTCAATCCGCCCCTTGATTGGCATGGTCCAGGCGTTGGTGATCCCGGGCAGCCGCACCGCGGAATCCATCTCGGCGACCAGCCGCTCGTAGGTCATGCCGGACCGCCACTCCCGCTCGGGCTTGAGGCTGATCGTGGTTTCGAACATGTCGAGTCCGGCCGGGTCCGTCGCCGTGCTGGCCCGTCCGGCCTTGCCCCAGACATGCGCCACCTCGGGGAACCGCTTGAGAATGGCGTCCTGGGTCCGGAGGATCTCCCGCGCCCGGGCCACGCTCACTCCGGGCAGGGTGGTCGGCATGTAGAGGATAGTGCCCTCACCGAGCGGTGGCATGAACTCGCTCCCCAGGCGGCTCCAGGGAATCCAGGTGAGGACGAGCGCGGCGAGCGCGGTCCAGATCACCGGTCCCCGATGGCGGAGCACGAACCGGATCACCGGGCGGTAGAGTGCGATCAGGGCCCGGTTGATCGGGTTGGCCCGCTCCCGGTAGAGCGTGCCGCGGACGAAA
>JBBIMQ010000040.1:7312-12114 GCA_037444345.1 Gemmatimonadota bacterium
CACGGGGACCAGGGGCACCGAGAGGAGGCTCGCCGCCGCCATGGCCAGACTCTTGGTGTAGGCCAGCGGCTTGAAGAGGCGGCCTTCCTGCCCCTCGAGGGCGAAGACCGGGAGGAACGAGACGGTGATGATGAGGAGCGAGAAGAAGAGCGCCGGTCCCACGTCCTTCGAGGCGTCCACCACCATCTCCCACCGCTCCCGCGTGGTGAGGATCCGGGTGTCGAGCTTGCCGCTCCCGCTGGGTCGGCTCTCAGGGAGCCGGGCCTCGACGGCGCGTTCGATCCGCTTGTGCAGGTTCTCGATCATCACGATGGCGGCGTCAATCATCGCTCCGATGGCGATGGCGATCCCGCCCAGCGACATGATATCCGCCCCGACCCCGATGGCGCGCATCGCGATGAAGGCCATGAGAATGCCGATCGGGAGGGTGAGGATCGCCACCAGCGCGGAGCGGGCGTGGAGCAGGAACACCAGGCACACCAGAGCCACGATGATGCTCTCCTCGATCACCGTGCCGCGGAGCGTGGCGATGGCGCGCTCGATGAGGTCGCTCCGATCGTAAACCGGCCGGACCACCACCCCGGGAGGGAGCCCTCGTTCGACCTCCGCGAGCTTCCGCTTGACGTTCTGGATCGTGGTGAGCGCGTTCTCCCCGAAGCGCATGACCACGATCCCGCCCACGGCATCGCCCCTGCCGTCCAGCTCGGCGATCCCCCGCCGTACCGCCGGGCCGATGGTCACCCGTCCCAGGTCGGCGACGCGGATCGGCGTCGCACTCGGGGTGGCGCCCACCACCACGTTCTCGATGTCGCTGATGGACTTGAGATAGCCGAGCCCGCGCACCATGTACTCGCGCTCCGAAAGCTCGACCACCATCGCCCCCACGTCGGAATTGGCGTTCTGGATCGCGGCCATCACCCGGGTGATGGGGACGTCATAGGCCAGGAGCTTGACCGGATCCAGGTCCACCTGGTACTGCTTCTCGAACCCGCCCACGGTGGCCACCTCGGACACACCGGGGACGGCCGTGAGGGCGTAGCGGAGATACCAGTCCTGGAGGCTCCGCAGCTCGGCCAGGGTGCGCTGCCCGGTGGTGTCCTCGAGCGCGTACTGGAAGACCCAGCCGAGCCCGGTGGCATCGGGCCCGAGGGTAGGGGTCACGCTGGCCGGGAGCTTCCCGCGAATCCCGTTCAGGTACTCGAGCACCCGGGACCGAGCCCAGTAGAGATCGGTGCCGTCCTCGAAGATCACGTACACGAACGACACGCCGAAGAACGAATACCCCCGCACCGTCCTGGCGCCCGGCACCTTGAGCATCTCGGCGGCGATCGGGTAGGTGACCTGGTCCTCCACGATCCGGGGCGCCTGTTCGTTGAACTCGGCCTGCACGATGACCTGGACGTCGCTCAGGTCGGGCAGCGCCTCGAGCGGCGTCCGGCGGATCGCGATCACCCCCGCGGCCGAGGCGCCCAGCGCCGCCAGCATCACGAGGAACCGGTTCGCGACCGACCAGGCGATGAGCCGCTGGAGCATGGTCGCTACTCCCGCGCCGGGTTGCCGGCCGGCCGGCCGGGGGGGGGCCGGACCCCGGTGCTGCCGGGGAGAGCGGGGATCGCCTGCGCCGCAGGCTGGTCATGACCCTGATGCGCCGCGGTGGCGTCCATGCCGGACCAGTTCGCCATGCCGCTCAGAGCGGAGCCCAGATTCGATTCGGCGTCCACCAGGAACGTCGCGGACGCGACGACCGTCTCGCCTTCGGTGAGCCCGCGCAGGATCTCGACGCGGTCATCCGTCCCGCGCCCGATCGTCACCTCCCGGGGCAGGAGCCGGCCGATGGAGTCGCGCACGAAGACCAGGTTCCGCTTCCCGGTGACAAGGACCGCCGAGCGAGGGACACTCAGGACATCCGGCGTGCGGGCGGTGAAGCGGAAGGTCGCGTACATGCCGGGTTTGAGGCGGAGTGCCGGGTTGGCCACCTCGACCCGCACTCGTGCCGTTCGGGTTTCCGGGTCGAGCGTCGGGTAGATGTACGCGATGCGGCCCGTCCACTCCTCGCCGGGGAGCGCCGGAAACTCCGCGGTCACCGCCTGGCCCACGCGCGCGGCCGGGAGATCCGGCTCGAAGACCTCGCCTTCGATCCAGACCCGACTCAGGTCCGCGATCTGATAGGCCACCTCACCCGCCATGATCCGCTGGCCGGCGAGTACCGGCTTCTCGATCACCACACCGGCCACGGGTGAGCGCAGCGTCACCGTGCGGCGGATGGTCCTGGTCCGGAGCACCTCGTCCACCTCCTCGGGGGGGACGTCCCAGTAGAGCAGCCGGCGCCGGGCGGACTCGAGCAGCTCCCGGGCGCCCTGGACGGCGTCAGGCGTGCCGCCCGCCACCTGCTCCGTCAGGCGCTGGGCCAGGAGCAGCTCCTGCTGCGCGGCGACGAGCATCGGCGAATAGATGGCGAAAAGCGGCTCGCCCCGCGCCACGGCCTGGCCGGTGTAGTTGACGAACAGTTGCTCGACGTACCCGTCCACCCGCGGGACCACCCGCGCGACGCGGGTTTCGTCGTAGGTCACCTGAGCCACGCTCCGGACCAGGCGTTCGAGCGGCCCCCGCGCGACCGGGGCGAAGGTGACCCCGATCCGCTGCCGTTCCGTGGCGGACAAGGTGACCGGCATGGCGCCGCTACCGGCCGGCGCCGCGCCGTGCCTGTGGCCGGCGGCCGCTGGCGCCCCGCTGCCCGCCTTGGCCAGGACGTAGGCCCCGAGGGCCAGCGCGGCCAGGCCCGCCACGCCCGCGAGCAGCCTCAGGTGGCGGTACCCCCCCGCGGCGGGAGGACCGAAGGGATTTCCCCCCGCGTCGCCCCCAGTGCCGAGCGGCCGCAGGTGCGTCGTCTCACTCATTGTGGCTCCGCGCGTGCTGGCTGGACCCGGTCCGGATCCAGGAGTTCCTCGCCGACCAGCATCTCGAGCTCCGCCCAGGCCTTCCCCTCGGCGGCGTCGAGTTGAAGCAGCTCCTGCCGGTAGCGGTTGACGGTCATCTGGGCGTCGAGGAGCGTCATCAGATTGACCTCGCCCACCCGATACGCGGCGAGGGACGACGCCACCGTGGCACGAGCCTGGGGCAGGAGCGTGGTGCGGTAGAGCTCGCGTAGCCGCCGCGCCTGGCGAAGCTCCGCGTACGCAGCGGCCACGCGGCTGCGGGTCTCGGCTTCCATCGCGGCCAGGTCGGCCCGGGCCATCTCCTGCATGGCCCGCGCTTCCTGCCGCATCTTGAGCTGGCGGCTCCCGGCGAAGACCGGGAGGGTCACGCCCAGCATGAGGCTCGCCATGCGATCGGTGCCGCCGTCAGGCATGGGGCGCCAGCCATAGGCCACGCCCACCCGGAGGTCGGGCCAGATCTCCCGGCGCGCCAGGCGCCAGGCCGCATCGGCGGCCCTGACCTCTTGCTTACTGGCCTCGAGCATCGGCCGCCGGGCGAGGGCCCGCCGGGTCAGGGAATCGAGGTCCGGCAGCCCCGCGGGAAAGACGGGCAGGGAAACGGCCGGGACGGCCGACTCGGCTGGCCGATTCAGGACCGCGTTGAGCCGCGCCACCATGGTTTCCCGCATGGTGCGCATGCGGAGGATCTCCTCGGTCATCCGGTCAACCTCGATCCGCGCCTGCAACACATCGGGTTGCCGCCCCTCCGCCACGGCGTACATCGCCTGCGCCGTGGTCGCGATGTCGCGAAGCAGGTCCTGGGTCTCCTCCGCCACCACCACCGCGCGCTCCAGCGCGTAGATGTCGTAGAACGCCATCGCGGCCCGATTGCGGAGCTCCCATCGCACATCCTCGGCCCGAGCGGCGGCGGCGTCAGCCTGGGCCTCGGCGCTCCGGCCCGCGGCGCCGAGCTTCCCGGGAAACGGAATCATCTGCATGAGCTGGATCTGGTTCATCCCGAGCGGATCGGAGAACCCGAACCCGGGGAGACTCCGGTTCATGAGAGCGAACTGCAGCTCCGGGTCGGGAAGGGTGCGGGCCGGCGCCACCCTGGCGGCGGCCGCGCCGGCGCGGGCGCGGGCCGCCTGGAGCGCTGGGTTCTCCGCCACGAGCTGGCGGTAGACATCGCCTAGCGTGAGGCCGGCAACCCTCGTCTGGGCCTGCCCCGCTCCAGCGCCGAACAGCACCAGCACGGCGGCGATTGCCGCCGCCCCGGCCGCGCTCCAGCTTGCCGATCGCTCCATCCTGAGAAGGCCTCCCGCCCCGGGTCGCTCGCTCGTGAGGCCGCAGTCTACCGGTACCCGAGCGAGGCGGGTGTGAAGGCAGGGTTAAGTGACCTTGAGCTTCAAAGGTCCGGGGACTCGCGGCCGGCGGCACTGGCATCGGAGGTTGCCTCCCCCGGACAGACGTGATTCGGTGCCCGCTCGCCCCAGCAGTGATGGGCGCAGTCCGAAACAAAGCGCCTGAGTTCGTCTACCGTGACCTGCGAAGGGTCATAGCGCACGAACGCCGCGGCCCTGTCGGCGTTGACGCGAACCGCCTCGACCCCGGCGAGCGCGCGGAGGCGGCGCTGGGTCTCGGCGGCGTCGCACACCCGCAGGAGGGGGTGGACATCGAGAGTCGCCTCTGCACGGCGCCCCCGGCGGCGCCCCGGCCACGCGGGCAGCACGAGTGCTGCAGCTCCCAGAACCAGCGCGGACCAGAAGAGCCACCAGAAGAGGTGCACCCCTGCGATCGTCCACTCGTGGTAGGTCGCGTTCATGAGCCCTCCGTCCCATAGATCAAGCCGAGCGCGCTGCCGCCCAGGATCTGGCCGACCGATCGAAG
>JBBIMQ010000041.1:0-12049 GCA_037444345.1 Gemmatimonadota bacterium
ATCGCATAGCAGCGGTAGCCCTCGCTCTGGGCGAAGGCCATGGTGGTCGCCGAATCCATGCCGCCCGAGAGGAGAACGACCGCGCGGGGCGAACTCGCCGTCATGAACGAAAGGTGGGTCCCCGGGTGGCGAGGGGCAACCCGGTAGCTGGAGGCCGCGTGCGCGCCAGGCACGGCGCTCGCCCTCCTACCACGCGAGACGGCCGAGCTGCGCTACCCGCCCCCCCTACCCAGCAGATACCGCAATGCTGGCTCGAGCGCCCGGAACCGGAAGCGGTAGCCGCTCTCCTCCAGCCGGGCTGGGAGGACCCTGGCGCTCGACAACAGCAGCTCGTCCGCCATCTCGCCGAGCAGGAACCGGAGTACCGAGGCTGGCACCGAGAGACGGGCCGGCCGCCCCAGCACCCGGCCCAGGGTCTCGGCCAGCTCGGCCTGAAGCACCGGGGCGGGGGCCGTCGCGTTCACGGCGCCGCGGAGAGACTCCTGGAAAATCGCGTGATAGATCGCGCCGACCACGTCATCCATCGCGATCCAGCTCTGGTACTGGGAACCCCCGCCCAGCCGGCCCCCCAGTCCCAGGCGGAACGCCGGTAGCATGGCGCCGAGGGCGCCGCCAGCCGGGGTCAGGACCAGGCCGATCCGCAGCCGCACCACCCGTATCCCGGCCCTCTCGGCCGGTGCGGTGGCCTCCTCCCAGGCCTGTGCCACACGGGAGAGAAACGGCGCGGCTGCCCCGGTGGGCAGGGGGCTCGATTCGGTGAGCGGCTCGTCGCCTCGGTTGCCGTAGATCCCGATTGCCGAGGCCGAAACCAGCACGCAGGGCGGGGTCCGGAGCCGAGCCAGCGCGCCCGCCACCAGTGCGGTCCCCTGGCGGCGGCTCTCCAGGATGCGGTGCTGCTTTTCCCGAGTCCAGTATCCCGTGATCGGCTCCCCCGCCAGATGGACCACCGCGTCCAGACCTTCGAGTTTCTCCGCCTCGATGGTGTCCCCCGCCGGATCCCAGAGCACGTCGTCCCTTGCCCGCCGCTTGCGCACCACCAGGACCACCCGATGCCCTCCGGTGGTGAGCAACGGCACCAGCGCGCGCCCGATCAACCCCCTGCCTCCGGTGATGGCGACGGTGAGGCGGGGACGGCCGGCCCACGCGGCGTGCAGGGCCAAGTCCGCCGGAAGCAGCGCATGGCGATAGGCGAACATCCGGGCCAGCCGCCGCTCCACCCACCGTGCCGCGAGACCCCCGATCCACCCCAGCGGCAACGCGTACTCGACTCGATCAACCAGGCGCGAGGTCTCCGCCGTCTCGGGGATCAGGCGGTGGGTGTGGGTCCAGCGCGCGAAGGGGCCCGCCACCTGACTGTCAATCCATTCGAACCGTTCTCCCCCCAGCCGGTGCTGGGCCACCCAGGTCGCGCGGTGTGGCCCGATCGGCACCCGGAGGACCACGCTGCCGGTCTCGAAATCGCCGCTGCGGTCCACGACGGCGATCCGCTCCCACGGCGGCAGCAGCCGCTCCAGCGCCCCGGGGCGGCGATGCCACTCCCAGGCGGTTTCGGCCGGCACCGGCAAGAGACAGGATCGCTCGAAGACGGGCATGGTTGCTCGCTGGACCGGGTGTCGGAGCCATAGATTTAGTCTGTGCCCCTGGTTCTGGCCATCTGGCTCGCGGGATCGCTCGCGGCGGCAAGGCCCGCCTGCGTGGTCGCCCGGGTGATTGACGGGGACACGTTTCGCTGCCGCGACGGGACCCGCGTGCGCTTGATCGGGATTGACAGCCCGGAGCGGGGGCAAGGCCCGGCGGCGAGGGCCGCCGCTCAGGCCCTGGCGCGCTGGCTCCCTCGGGGACGGATGGTGCGGCTCGAGTTGGACGTCGTCGCCACCGACCGCTACGGCCGGACCCTGGCCTGGGTCTGGGTGGCTGACACGCTGGTGAACGAGGCGATGGTCCGGGCCGGCTGGGCGATGCTCTACACGGTTCCCCCCAACGTGAAGTACGTGGACCGCCTGACCAGGGCCCAGCGCGCGGCGCGGGCCGCGCGAGTCGGCCTCTGGCGCCAGGGCGAACCCACCTGTTCTCCCGCCCGGTTCCGCCGGAAGGAATGCGCCGGGCTCTAGGAGCTGGCCGGAGGTGCCCCGCACGCTCGGCCGCGAAATCCCTGGACAGTCCTCCAGGCCACGGTATCTTGTCTGCTCACCTCCCGATCACCAGCCATGTCGAACCTGTACCTCGGCGGCGCCGCGTGCCTCGCGCTGGGTCTTTCCGCCGCCACTCTCGCCGGCCAGTCGGTCGCGGATTCGTCGCCCTTCCGCCCCCTCGAGCTCCCGGCCCCGAACGAATACCGCGGCGCCGACGGACGCCCGGGCCCTCGCTACTGGCAGCAGCGCGTGGACTACACCATTCGGGCCACCCTGGACACGGTTCGCCACGGGCTCGTGGGCCAGGAAACGGTGCGCTACACCAACCGGTCGCCGCAGCCGCTCCCCTATCTCTGGTTCCACCTGGAACAGAACATCTGCGCCCCCGGGAGTGTCACCAATCAGCTCGATCAGCCGCCCCTCGTCTTCCTCGGCTCGGTCTTCGACTTCTCCTGCAAGGGTTTCCCGGGCGGTGTGGAGCTCCGCTATGTCCGCTCGGCCGGGCGGTCCCTCGCTTACACCGTGCGCGGCACCACCATGCGGGTGGATCTGCCCCGGCCTCTTCCGCCCGGCGGGGTGCTGGACCTCGAGATCGGGTGGCACTTCCTGATCCCGCCCTACGGCGCCGGCCGCATGGGTCGCGACGGGCTGCTGTACGAGATCGCCCAGTGGTATCCGCGGGTCGCGGTGTACGACGACGTCCGGGGCTGGAACCACGAACCCTACATCGGGGCGGGGGAGTTCTACCTCGAATACGGCAGTTTCGATGTGGCCCTGACCGTGCCCGCGAGCTTCGTGGTCGCGGCGACCGGCTGGCTCCAGAACCCGCTCGAAGTCCTCACCCGAACCCAGCGCGCGCGGCTGCTCGCCGCCCGGTCCTCCGACACTGCCGTTGCGATCATCACGGCCGCGGAAGCGGGCGATCCGGCCCGGACCCGGCCGGTCGCCCGGGGTACCCTTACCTGGCGCTTCCGGGCCGACAGCGTCCGGGACTTCGCCTTCGCGGCCGCCCCCAACTTCCGGTGGGACGCGAGCGCCTGGCACGGGATCCTGGTGCACACCTTCTACCGGCCCCAGGCGACGCTCTGGGTGGAAGCCAACCGCATGGTGCGCGAAGCCCTGCGCTACTTCAGCGAGCAGTGGTTTCCCTACCCCTACCCGCAGATCTCCAGCGTCGAGGGGCCGATCGAAGGCATGGAGTATCCCATGCTCACCTTCGATCCCGCGGGACCGGTGCGGACCGACCTGCAATGGGTGCTGGCCCACGAGCTGGGTCACCAGTGGTTCCCGATGGTGGTGGGCTCGAACGAGCGGCTCTACCCGTGGATGGACGAGGGCTTCAATACGTTCATTGATCTCGCCAACGCGGCACGATACTTCGCCGGCACCGGCTACGGCGACAGCATCGAGACCAATCCCCTCCGGCTCTACCGCGACCATGCGGTGCCCGGGCTGGAGCAGCCGCTCATCACCCGGCCCGTCGAATCCCGGGACCTGTTCTGGACCGGGTACCAGAAACCTGCCCTGATGTTGTTCCTTCTCCGGGAAGAAGTGCTGGGCCCCGAGCGCTTCGACCCGGCCTTCCGCGCCTACATCCGGGCCTGGGCCTGGAAACATCCGACGCCGGCGGACTTCTTTCGGGTGATGCGAGATCAGTCCGGGGTGGATCTCGACTGGTTCTGGCGGGGCTGGATCTATTCCACGGCGCGCCTCGATCAGGCCGTGGACTCGGTGCGGCAGGAGGGGGAGCAGGCGAGCGTCTTTCTCTCCAGTCGCGGCACCATGCTCATGCCGGCCCGCCTCGCCGTGACCTTCGCCGACGGCGGGACCGAAGAGGCACGGCTCCCGGTCGAGATGTGGAACCTGGGCCCCCGCTTCACCTACCGGGTGCGGCGGCCGGGCCAGGTCGCCCGGGTCGAGCTCGATCCTGCCGGTCGCCTGCCGGATACCGATCGCGCCAACAACCGGTGGTCGCGGTGAGCGAGAGCGGCGACCCGGTCCGGGATTTTCTTCGGCGCTCCGGTGCCCCCTATGCGCTCATCGCCAGCGGCCTCCGCGGGCTGGTGGCCAACTGGGAGCGGGTCGTGGAGCTGATTGCCGCCGGCTATCCCCACGGGCTGGACGACTACCTCAACGACATGGACAGCCGGCAACTGCTCGAAAACGCCCTGGAGCTGGCCCCCCCGGCCCTGAGGGAAGAGGTCCTGGCGCGGGTTCGAGAGGCCGACCGGCGGGTCCGGCTCCATCTGATGCCGGCGGGACGCTGCCTTTGGGGGGCGATCGTGGCCGAGGAGGAGGGCTGGAATCCCGAGCGCCACTGGTGGTATTTCGAGCGCCCGGCTGCTCCGAATCCCCGGCTCCGGGAGGAGCTCGAGGCGGGGCCGTAACGGCTTCCGGGGTCCCTGGGGTCGAGACCCCGGGTCCCGCGATCAGGCCCGCTTGCCCACCACCGCCTGCCGGATCAGCACCAGATCGGTAATGTTGTCCAGCGTGAGCAGCCCCGCCAGGCGGCCCGAGGCGCCCACGACCGGGAGAGCCGGGAGCCCGCTGCGGCGCAGGCGACCCAGGGCGCTGTCGAAGTCGAGCCCGAGCGGGAGAACCTCCACCGGAGCCGTCATCGCCTGGCCCACGGTCGAATCGGGCCCGCGGGTCGCGAGCCCCCGGATCAGGTCGTCCCGGGTGAGCAGCCCCTCCACCCGGCCCTCGTTGTCCACCACGGGGAACTCCCGCTGCTCGCCCTCCAGCAGCCGGTCCACCGCCTCCCGAAGCGAGGCATAGACCGGCAGTGCCACGAAGCGGGTGATCATCATCTGATCCACGACGATCCCCCGGCCCGCCGCCCGAGTCTCCACCAGCTGCGCCTCGCTCCCTGCGCCGAAGAAAACGAAGAGCGCGAGCAGCACGAGCAGGGGGTTCCAGCTGGCAAGCCCCCACAGCCCGAACAGCATCGCGAGGAACTGCCCGAGGTTGGCCGCGATGCGGGTCGCGCGGACCTGCCCGAGCCGCCGGGCGAGAAGGGCCCGGAGGATCCGGCCCCCGTCCATCGGGAAGGCCGGAATCAGGTTGAACACCAGCAGCACCCCGTTAGCCCAGAGCAGGAAGTTGGGGAAGTCCAGGGTCTTGAGCGCCAGATCGCGGGGCAGGGGGCCGGTGCCGCTCGCCCGGAGCAGCAGGAAAAGCGCCGCCGCGATGAGGAACGTCACGAAGGGGCCGGCGACGGCAATGAGCAGCTCCTGGCGCGGATCGTCTGGCATGCGCTCCAGCCGGGCCACGCCGCCGATGGGCAGGAGAATGACATCCGGGGTGCGAATGCCGAACCGCCGGGCCATCAGGATGTGGCCGAATTCATGGAGCACCACGCAGGCAAACAGCGCCAGGAAGAGGCCCGAGACCCGCAACGCCACCGCGCCGCCCCCGTCCTGGTAGGCCACGCCGGCGTACATCAGGAGGAGCAGCAGGAAGGTGACGTGGACCTTGACGTCGGTGCCGAAAACCCGGACGAGGCGGAAGGACCAGGGCATGGGGACAAGATAGCGCATTCCCCGCTCCCGCACCCCCGGCGACCTCGGCAGACTACCCACCCCCCGCCCCCGCCATTAGAATCTCGTCCCATCTTCCAACTGGAGCCCAGCGATCGCCGGTACCGCGCACTGGACCGTCAAGGACGCCGAGAAGCTCTACAACACCCAGGGCTGGGGCCTGGGGTTCTTCCGGGTCAACCCCGAGGCCGGCTCACGGTCCATCCCGACGGCAACCCCAAACGGGGCCTCGATCTCTACCAGCTCGCCATGGATCTCAACGCGCAGGGCGTGGGCCTCCCCCTGCTGCTCCGCTTCTCCGATATCCTCCGGGCCCGGATCGAGCAGCTCGCCACGCACTTCCGCAACGCCATCGCCGAGTTCGGATATACCGGGACCTACACCACGGTCTATCCGATCAAAGTGAACCAGCAGCGCCACGTGGTCGAGGAGATCGTCCAGTTCGGCGCTCCCTTCGGGGTGGGGCTCGAGTGCGGCTCGAAGGCGGAGCTGCAGGCCGTGCTCGGCATCACGGAGAGCACGGCGCCGATCATCGTCTGCAACGGGTACAAGGACGAAGAGTACATGCGCCTGGCCCTGATGGGACAGAAGCTGGGGCACACCGTCTTCGTGGTGCTGGAACAGCTCACCGAGGTGGACACGCTGCTCAAGGTGGCCGACGAGCTCGAACTGGCGCCCACGATCGGGGTGCGGATCAAGCTGGCCACCGAGGGCTCCGGCCGCTGGGCCAAGAGCGGGGGGGAGCGCTCCAAGTTCGGGCTGAGCGCCGCCGAGCTGATGCGGTTGCTGGAGCGGCTGGAGGCGCGGCAACGAAAGGAACTACTCCGGCTGGTCCACTTCCACCTGGGGAGTCAGATCACCGATATCAACTACATCAAGGCCGGGCTGGAAGAGATCGGCCGGTACTACGTCGAGCTCCGCAAGCTGGGCTTCGAGCTCAGCCACGTGGATGTGGGCGGCGGGCTGGGCGTGGACTACGACGGGTCCCGCTCCACCCGGCCGGCCAGCATGAACTACTCGATCCGGGAGTACGCCAACGACGTGGTGTATACCTTGGGAACCATGTGCCGGGAGGAGGACCTCCCGATGCCGCACCTCATCTCCGAGTCGGGACGGGCCATCACGGCCCACCACTCGCTGCTCCTGGTCAACGTGACCGACGTGGAATCGCAGATCGAGCCCTCCGTCCCGGTGCTCGACGAGGACTGCCATCCGATCCTGCGGGAAATGAAGGAGAACCTGGAGTCCCTTACCCCCGACCGGCTGGAGGAGGTGCACCACGACGCGACCTTCGGGAAGGAACGGGCCCAGGAACTCTTCGCCAGCGGGGTCCTCTCGCTTCGCGACCGGGCCAATGCGGAGCAGCTCTACCTCGCGACCATGAACGCCCTGGCACGCCTGGTGGAGCCCGAAAAGAACGAGCACCCCGAGATCTGGGCCGACATCGAGTCCACCTTGGTGGACCGCTACTTTTGCAACTTCTCGGTCTTTCAGTCGCTCCCCGACAACTGGGCGATTGACCAGCTCTTCCCGATCATGCCGATTCACCGGCTGGACGAGCCGCCCACCCGCCGCGGCACCATCCAGGACATGACCTGCGACTCCGATGGGGTGATTGACCGGTTCATCGGGGGGCGGAAGGGGAAGCCCTCTCTCGAGCTGCATCCGATCCGGGAGGGCGAACCCTACATCCTGGGCATCTTTCTCACCGGCGCCTATCAGGAGATCCTGGGCGATCTCCATAACCTGTTCGGCGACACCAACGCGGTGCACATCCAGCTCACCGAGCAGGGGTACGAGGTGACCGACCTGGTGCACGGCGACACGGTCACCGAGGTCCTCAACTACGTCCAGTTCCACGCCCCGGACCTGCTCACCACCTTCCGCCGCAAGGTGAACGCCGCCAAGGATCTCCCCCGGCACCAGGCCAACCAGTTCATCGCCGACTACGTCGCGGGACTGGAGGGCTACACCTATCTCGAAGGGGAGGAAGTCCCGGGGAGCTGAGCCGCCAGCGGCCCGTGCGGCCGCTCAGGCCGGCCCAGGGGGTGGCGGAAGGTTCCGCCACCACCTGGAGAATGCCACCGGGATGGTGCCCCGGCGGGGGGCCGGCGGCCTCAGTGAGTCTCGACGGTGTCCCCCGCCAGCGCCCGGTCCACCGACCAGGCCCCCGCCCCCCGCACCATCACCGCGACCGCGAGCGCCAGGACCAGCAGGTGATACTCGAACCCTTCCTGTCCCGCCTGGAGCTGGCCGAACCAGTTCATCATGAACCCGACCTTCGCGTGCACCAGCGCAATCGCCACCAGCATGTTGCAGGCGATGCCGAAGGCGGCAACCCGTGCCAGGAACCCGGCCAGGAGCCCCAGCGACCCCGCAAACTCGGCCAGGATCGCGAGGAACGCGAACAGGGACGGGATGTGCATCTGCTGGGTGAAGAACCCCATCGTCCCGCTGAACCCGAACCCTCCGAACCAGCCGAACACCTTCTGCGCCCCGTGCGGGAAGATCACGATCCCGAGCATCAGGCGGAGCAGCGTCTGAACCCGGTCCTCGGGGGTTGCCAGCAGCTTCTTCCACATTGTGACCTCCTCAGCCCTTGTGGTAAAAACGCTCGTGGACGACCCGGCCGTCGCGCCAGCGCCGGACGCTGACCTGCTGCTGCCGGACCCGCCGGCCGTCCTTGAACGTGAGGTCCAGCTCCCACTCGCCGAAGCTCACCTCGCCCCGGGTCGCCTCGGCCAGGAGCCGGAAGCTGTAGCCTTCGAGGGAGCCGAAGAACCCGCGCTCCCGCGCGAGGTTCGCCGCCTTCCCCACGCAGGGTGGATCCAGGTTCTCCTGCATCTCGACCTGGTCGTCGTAGAAACGCTCCAGCGCATCGTAGATGCTCCCTTGCTGGAGCAACCGGTTGACCTCCCGGTCAAGTTCCGCCACTGCCGCTGTGGTGGTGCTGCTCATCATTGCCTCCCTCGTCGTTGCATGGTCCAACCTTGTCCCACGCGAGCCCCGTTCACTCGAGCTCGCTCCGCACCCGGTCCAGCATCCGGATCAGCCGAGCGAGCTCGGCCTCCGAGAGACACCCCAGCGCCCGCTCGTCCGCCTCGCGGATCGGACCGTCCAGCTCGGCCAAGAGCGCGAGGCCTGACTCGGTGATCCGACAGGTCACCTGCCGCCGGTCGGTCGGGCAGCGCTCCCGGCGTACCAGGCGCTTGCGCTCCAGCCGGTCCAGCAGCCTGGTAATTCCCGGGGTCCGCTCGATCATCCGCTGGGCGATTTCGAGGGTGGGCAGCCCCTCGGCCCCCGCCCCCCGGAGGATGCGTAGCACGTTGTACTGCTGGAGGGTGACCCCGTACCCCTCCAGGAGCCGCGCCAGATGCCGCCGGAGCCCGTCCACCGTGAGCAGCAGCCCGACCAGCGCCTCCGCTCGGGGGGAAGCGAAGGGGCGAGCCTGCTGGATGGCCTCACGGACCGGCACGGGACGCTTCCGCATGCGAGTTACACTACCAGACAATAATTGACCAGTCAAGTAGTGTAGCCCCGGCTTCCTTTCGGCAACCCCGTTCCTATCCAGCCCCCCCTCAATCCGACTCGGCCGGGCCGCCGTACACAGAGCGACCGGCCATTCCGTTCCAACCCTCAGCAACCGGCGAGGAAACAACCATGCGTCTCTCCATCTTCTCCACCTGCGGCAGCCTGGTGGCCGTGCTCCTGCTGGCCCCGGCGGCCCAGGCCCAGACCCCGGGGGCCGATCTCCGCGTGACCCTCAACAACGTGCTGGCCGAGCACGCCCAGCTCGCCTCGGCAGCCACCGGGGCGGCCCTGCGCGGCCAGACGGCCGAGTTCCAGGCGGCCGCCGCAGCCCTCGAGCAGAACTCGGTGGCTCTTGCCCGGCCAATCGGGAGCGTCTACGGCACCGACGCCGAGACCGCTTTCCTCACCCTGTGGCGGCAGCACATTGGCTTCTTCGTGGACTACACGACGGCGGTGGCGAAGAAGGATACGAAGGGGCAGAACCAGGCGGTGACCAATCTCCTCAACTACGCCACCGCGTTCGCCACCTTCCTCAATCAGGCCAATCCCAATCTCCCGGTGCCGGTGGTGACCGACCTGGTCAAGCACCACGTCGTCAGTCTCAAGGCGGTGGTGGACGCCCAGGCGAAAAATGACTGGACTACCGCGTTCGCCAGGCAGCGCGAGGCGGTGGAGCACATGCAAATGATCGCCGACCCGCTGGCGGCGTGGATCGCCAAGCAATTCCCTGACCGGTTTGCGGCCCGGTAGTCGGATGGCGATGTGGAGTCGGGAGAGGTCGGTGGGGGCGGGGGGACCGGCGGGCACCGGCCAGCTGGATTGTCCTCCCGCTCTTACCGATCCCGCCCGGCGCTCCGCCGTGCCTCCGCGATCGCCGTCTGGTAGGTGGGTGGCGGCATGTCGTAGAACCGAAGGAACTCGCGGTAGAACGCCGCGCTCTGCTCGCTGTGGCCCCGAGCCGCTTCGATTCTGGCACGTTCCAGATAGGCCGGGGCGAGCGCGGGGAGGCTCCAGACCGTCGAGAGGTAGATCAGGAAGGGAGTCTCGGCCCAGGTGAGCAGTCGAGAGGCAGCGAGCGTGTCGCCGGATCGAAGCAGCCAGCGCACGGCCAGCGTACGGTGGAAGCCCAGGAGGTAGCCGTAGCGGTACTCGCCCGGGCCGAGATACGCCGTCTCGGCCAGCCCGGTCTCCAGGTCGGTGAGGGACTCCGCCGCCGCCGCGATTCGTCCATCCAGCGCCAGGCCGAGCGCCCGCACCGAACGGGTGAACTCGACAGGTGCGCCCGCGGTCCCCGGTTCGAGCCTGGTCCGCGCGGCAACGAAGCCGGCCCGGTCCCCGCTCCTCGCGGCCACGAGGGCGTCGAGCCAGGCCAGTTCGTACTGTCCAGCGGAATCCAGCGCGGCTCCGCGCAGAGCCGCCCGAACCGTCCCGAGGTCCCGGGCGGATACCCCGTCGAGGACGACACCGAGCGCCCCCAGGCGGTACCGCTGGAGGGGGCCGTGGGGCCCGGGCAGATCGGATGCGAGCGCGAGGGCGGAATCCCAGGCCCCTCGAGCGGCGAAGGAGAGCGCCAGGGCGCGCCGATTTCCCTCCACCTCGACAGCTGGTGGCCCCAGCTCGAGCACCCGCCGGCTCAGCACGATTTGCACGGCGGGGTAGCCGTACAGGAGCGGATCGTAGAAACTCTGACCAGTGCGGCGGTTGCGGGCGATATCCCAGGCCACGGAATCCAGCCATTGCTGGGCGCCCTTCTCGTCCTGCTGCGCCAGCCGGTCAAGCAGTCGGAACGCCAGGATCGGATCGCCCCACCCCCCTGCTCGGAGCGCTGGGCGCGCGCCGAGTTGATCCAGCCGCTCCAGCGCCAGCGTCGAGGCCGCGGTGTCTCGATCCCGGAGAAAAAGGATGGCCAGGTGTTCCCAGGCCGGCGCCAGGCTGGGGTTGAGCTCGGTGGCCCGCTCGAAGGAATCTATAGCCTCGGCTCGGGTGTGCCCCACCAGAGGACCGTGGTGAAACAACTCGTCGGCGTAAACCAGCCACCCCAGCCAGTAGGTGGGGTACCGGGTGCAGAGCTCGAGGAAGCGGGCGAGCCGCACCGTGGCGGTGTCGGCGAGGTCCGCCTCGACGTGTCGCCGCTCCCGCTCCGGCAAATCATCCCGGTGAGCCCGGAGACGGGCGAGCAGCTCCGGCTCGGGGGTCTGCAGCTGCCAGGAGGCGGCATAACTGTAGCGAGCATAGGCCAGCCAGAAGGTAGAGTCCGCCTCGATCGTCCGCCGATAGGCATCGAAGGCCTCTTCCCACCGGCTCCCGATCATGGCCTGCTCTCCCTCCAGGAAGGCGCGAAGGGCGCTGACCGATCGAGTCCGGAGCGCGGCCTCGAGACTGGCGGTGGGGGCGTTCCCCCGCAACCAGATCTGCCGCAGCAGGCTGCGGGTGGCGGAATCGGTGGCGGCGGCGATCGAGTCCGGCTCCATGGTGAGCCCCACGCGGGCCAGGGGTTCTGCTGCCGGATCCGAATGCAATGCGAGATCGAGGCGGACCAGGCCGCCCTCCCGAACCAGACTGCCGTGCAGCACGCTTGCCGCCCCGTGCCGTCGCGCGAGGACCATCGCCTCGGCGAGGGAGAGGCTCGGCCTCCCCGAGGGGACCTGGGCCAGGATACTGTGAGGATCGGCGGTCCGGATCGGCCCTACACCATCCAGGCTCGCGCTCAGAGTGAGCACGAGGTCCCGCCCCAACCGGGCGAGCGAGGTGTCCGGCCCCGAAGGCAGCAACGGCACCACCGCGATGGTCGTGGCCGACCTCGGGACCGCGGGGCGCTGCCAGAGTACCGCTGCCACCGCGAGCGCC
>JBBIMQ010000042.1:0-12012 GCA_037444345.1 Gemmatimonadota bacterium
CGGGGTAGTGGACGGCGCTGTGGAGCACGCGATCGAGCCGGAATACGCCCAGCTCCTTGTCCAGCTCGTATTTGTTGCGCTCGTTGGTGGGAATCTCGATCAGGGCATTGACCACGTCAGGCGGGTCCGGGCCCGTGGGAAGGTCGTGCCAGGGATGGAGGCCGAGCTGGAGGGGGCGGAGCGGCATCGGTCGCGCGCGCGGTGGGTGACGGGTGAGAGGACCGGGGTGACTGGTGGTAAGGTAACCGGTGGCGGGCGCGGGAGGGGACCGGCACCAGATTCTCCACCGCCGCGCTCGGCGCGGGAGCTTCTCTCGCGGGCGGCTAGCGCGGGGCGGGACCGGTGAGGCGCTCCAGGGCGGTCCGGACCTGGCGCATCTCGTCTGCCAGGACGGGTTCCGGATCGGTCCGGAGGGCGAGGTAGTGCCGGTAGGCACGGATCGCGCCGGCAGAGTCCCCGAGGGCGGCAGCCAGGTCGCCCTCCATGCGGAGCAGGGTGGAGAGTCCCGCCACGTTCACGTAGAAATTGATCCGGCGCCGGACGGCCCCCAGCGCTCCGGCGGTGTCGCCCCCGGCGAGGCGCAGGCGGGCGACGGTCAGGTTGCCGGCCAGCGCCCAGTACGGGCTCTGGGTCGGCCCACTGAGCATGATCGAGTCGAGCCGTCCCAGGGCGGCGGCCGCGGCGGGCGTGCCGCGCGCGGCGGCCTGTTCCGCTTCCAGCATCGCGACGCAGATCGGGATGTACGACGTGGCGTACCTGTCGGCGGGTGCCCTCACTCGGCGGAGCATTGCCACCGCTCGGTCCAGCGGCGGGTGCTGCCCGTGAGCCGCCCTCCACAGGCTGACCGTGCAGATGTCCATGGCCCGGACGGGATCCGGAGCCTGATCGGGGGCGATCGGGGCGTCGGCCTGGCTCGCGCGGCGCTGAGCCGCCTGAGCGGCCACGGTGCTGTCGCCATCCCAGTAGAGGGCCTCGAGCACGGGAAAGAGCGCGTCGAACGGTAGCATCGCCACCTGGTCAATCTTCACCCGGGCGGCGGCCCGGGGCTGGCCCCGGTTCAGGAACAGGCCGCGGGCCAGCACCGCGGCCAGGAAGAGGTCGCCCTCGGTTCGGGGTCGGGTGAGCAGTTCGATCGAGGCTCGGGCTGCGTCCTCCAAGCCCAGGCCGTCGAGCTGGGCCGTGCCCACGATCCGGTCCAGCAGCTCGGGATCCATCTCGGGGATGCGGCGACGTACCGCGCGGTGGAGAGAAGAGTCGCGGAGCGCGAGCGACATCCGCCACCGTACGTAGTCCGCATGATCGCCGGCCGAGTCTACCGCGAGGTAGCGCTGGCCGAGCTGGCGGACCGCGGCCGTGTCACCGGTGCCGATGGCGATGTCCACCAGGTGCTCCAGCGCCGGTGCGAAGCCGGAGTCGGCCTCGAGGACATGCTCGAAGGCCGCCCCCGCCCGGGCGAGCGGCGTGGTCTTGCCCAGAAACGCACCGTAGTGGAAGAGCATGTCTGCCAGTTCGTACCAGCCTTCCCAGCGGTCGGGGGACAGATCCACGGCGCGTTCCCAGGCCGTGAGACTCTCGCCCAGCGGGGACGGCCTGGGATAATGGGGCCCGACCAGGGCACCGAGGAACAGCCGATCCGAACCGTTGAGTCGGGCGCGATGGCTCCACGCGATGGCGATCCCGCGTTCGCGCTCGCCCACCCTGCCGACGGCGTTCTCCGCCAGGGCCAGGGCGAGTCCGGCCAGGGCGAAGGCGGAGTCTTCGTCCAGCGCCAGGTTGAACCACCGCGCCGCCTCGCGATACTGGCCGCGGCGGTACTTCTCCACGCCGCTCAGGTAGGGCCGCAGGGCCGACAGCCGGTTGGTAGTCAGCTCCTCGAGCCGCCGCTGGTCCGGCCCGGCGGCTTGCAGCAGGACCTTGGCGAGCAGGTGATCCAGGAGGCCGAGGAGACTGTCGGGCGGGCCGGACACCCGCTCGGCCACGACCGCTGCTCCCTCGCCGACCCGCACCAGCGATGCGCTGAGCTCCAGCCGCTGCGGGGTACCGAAGGCGCGTCCCAGCAAGGCCTGGCCGGCGCCGAGCTCTCCGGCGACCCGAAGGGCCTGGGCCAGCGGCATCTCGCGCGATCGGACCCAGCCGGCCCGTCGCCAGGCGCGTGCGGCGCTCCCGGGGTATACAGCGCGGGGCCCGGACTCGCCCGAGAGCCGGGTCGCGATCAGATCAACCAGACCCTCGGGCGAAACGAGCGTGGTGTCCACGGCTCCGCCCACCTGGAACGGAAGCACGAGAATGAGCTGCGGGTCCAGGCGCGGCGGGCTGCCGGACGGGTGCCGGCGCCAGATCCAGGCGGCGATCGCGACGAGCGCCGCCGCGGCCAGACCGACCGACAGAGTACGCGGGCGGAGCCCGAGTGCCGTCCGACGGGCCGCGGGCGTCTCGGGGCGCGTGGCGTCAGCCAGCGCGGCGGAGAACTCCGCCGCCGACGCGAATCGGTCGTCCGGAAGCTTTGCCAGGGCCCGGTGAATCACGCGCTCGAGCGCCGCCGGTACCGCGGGCCGCGCCGCGCGAAGGGACGGGACCTCGTCGAGCGAGTGCTGGGCAACCAGGGCCACCGCCGAACGAGTGGTGAAGGGCGGCTGGCCCGCAAGGAGCTCGTAGAGCACGCAGGCCAAGCTATAGACGTCGCTCCGGGCCTCGACCGGGGCACCAATCCCCTGTTCCGGGCTCATGTAGACCGGCGTGCCGATCACCATGCCGGGGACTGTCAGGCGGTCGTCGGCCGCCTCCGCGACCGCCCGAGCGATCCCGAAATCGGCTACCACCGCCACGCCGTGCGCCAGCAGAATGTTCTCGGGCTTGATGTCTCGGTGGACCAGCCCCTGGCTGTGCGCGTAGGACAGGGCGCCAGCCACTTGGCAGGTAAGCTCGACGGCTTCCTCGAGGGCGAGCCGGGGCTCGGCGTTCAAGCGCTCGCGAAGCGACGGCCCCGCGACGAAGGGCGTGACATAGTACAGCAGGCCATCGGCCTCGCCGGAATCGAAGAGCGGGAGGATGTGCGGGTGATTGAGGCTCGAGGCAATCTCGATCTCGCGCAGAAACCGCTCCGCTCCCAGCACCGCGGCCAGCTCGGGCTCGAGGACCTTGATCGCAACCTGGCGGTGATGCTTGAGGTCGGTGGCGAGGAAGACAATCGCCATGCCACCGCGCCCCAGGACAGCGCCGATATCGTACCGTCCAGCGAGCGAGGCCCGCAGGCGATCAGCCAGCTCATCGGGGTTCGTAATCGAGACCTCGCTTCAGGTAGGGGAGCGGTTCACCTCCAATCCTTCGCCTTCCAGCAACGGAAAGCAAGAGTGGTCCGGCTCCTCCAGGTCCGCCAGGAGCGTGGCGAGACCCACCCGCCCGCGGTACAGGGAGTAAGGGTGGGTCTCGTGGCCCGAGCCGGCCGGATCGCGAGCTGCCTGCGCCGCCTGATCGCCCAGCCGGCGGGCCCGATCGAGCCAGGCTGACGCTCCGGTTCGCCGGTACAGGCTAAGCAGCGCATAGGCTCGCCCGGCGAGACCGCAGCAGAGGTCCCAGGCCGGCCCACGGGGTGCCTGCCAGGCCTCCAGGGCGGACCGTTCCGCAAGGGCGAGATACCGGTCGTCCCCCTCGAGGCGATGCGCCAGGGTCCAGAGAAACACGAAACCCGCGCTCCCGTTGCACCAGCCGGGCATCGAGCCGTGGCTCCGCACTTCCCGGCCGTCCCGACTCCGCCAGGGCCACACCGCACCCCGGCCGGAGGGTTCCGCACAGTCAGCTAACTGGAGCAGACGATCCCGGATCCCGGGTGGGACGCTCATCCCGGCCGATCGGTACCATTGCAGGATGGCGTAGAGAACCCCGCCCCAGCCGTGCGCCAGACCCAGATTGGGGAAGTTCCTGCACCGTCCCGGCGGTGCCCACCGGTCGAGGCGATCCAGCAGGGCTGCCAGCGTCTTCCGGCCCAGCGAATCAATCGCGGCGGCCTGGCGCGCGTTTCCGCCGGTCACCGTTTCCCAGAGCAGCGCACAGGCGAGGAGGGTGCCGGCCCGGCCGAGGGTCAAGTCGGGGTTGTGGCAAGGAGCCCGGGAAGCCTTCACGAATGCGTCCACTGCGGCTTGCTGCGCCCCGGTGTCGCCCCGGGCCCCGCTCAGGAGCGCCTGCACCCAGTACACGCCGGGCGGGGCGTGATAGGGAGAGATCTTCCCTACGACCCGGGGCGTAATCCCGGCCGCCTTCGCGTACCACGCGTCGCGCCGCGCGACCGCTCGGACGGCGCGCTGGAGCCAGACGTCGGCGGCCGCAAACAGGCGGGGGTCCTCTCGCAGGCACGAGATGCGGTAGAGGCCGTAGGCGATGCCAGCCGCTCCCAGGCTCACGGATGCGCTGGGCTCGGCCGGGCCGCTCCAGCGATCCAGGCCCTCCAGACCCACGTGCCGGAGGATGTCCCTCAGCGCCTCCTGACGCCTGTGCCTCGCGGCTCTTCCCTGGGGCTTGCCCGGTACACGCACGCGCCGCAGGGCCCGGGCGAATGCGGCGAGGCTGCCGAACCGATCGGCGGGAGGCTTGGCCAGGGCGCGGTGGAGAATCGCGTCGAGATCGGGCCAGGGCGGAACCCCGTGGGCCGGGAAGGGCAGTGGGTGGTCCTCCCCGATTTGCCGCAACATTTCCGGTTCGTGCGGGGAGAAAGCGAGATAATGCCCGCCCGTCACGAGATGATAGAGGAGCGCAGCGATCGCGTACTGCTCGCCTTGCGGCGTGGCGGGCGGGGGACGTCGCCGGGCCCGAATTGCCGCGGCGCATTCCGGTTCGAGGTACTCCCCGGCGCCTCGGGCGGGGGACGGTTGCTCAGTCGCGGGTTCTCGGCAGCGCGACCAGCCGAAATCCAGCACCGTCACCTTGCCGCGGGCGTCAACCAGGAGATTCCCCGGGTGGACGTCCCCGTGGACGATGCCGCGCGCGTGCAGCCGGCGGTACGCGGCGACAATCCGGCGGCAGAGGCGGAGAAGCCTGGCGCGGCCGCCGGCTCCGCCTCGCCTGCGGTATCGCTCGGCCTGGACTTCCGGCGATTCACCGGATCGCCATTCGGTGACGAGGTACGGACGGCCGCGGGCCCGGCCGACGGCAAGCAGGCGGGGCACGACCTCCAGCTCGAGGTGCGCCAGCACGGCGGCTTCATGCTGGAGCGCCGCCGCGGGCCGGCTCGGGCGGGCTATCTTGAGAGCCGCCGCAGCACCCTCAGGGTTCCGCACCTGGTAGACCTCGGCGTCGGTCAGGACTTGAATACAATGTTGAACGACGAAGCCACCCACCCGGGCACCGGGCTCGAGCGCGGGGCGAATCTCCCGGGCGTCCCGGGAGCCCGCGGGCACCAGAAAGCCGGCATTGATGGCGTCGCGAAGGAGCGGGAACGAAGCCCGCAGCACTCGGGCCGGGTCGGTCCGCCGAGTCAGGCTGAAGGCGAGGACGGCGTCCACGATGCGCGCGGGCCTGACGAACTCCCCGAGCAACGCGGCCCCGGCCCCGTCCACGATCCTGGGTGCGGCCCGGTTGCGGCGGTGAGCCAGGGCGTGGTCGCCTGCCGAGGCGCGAAGCCGGCGGCGGACGGCGGCCGGCAGTTCTGTCACCTGGACCATCGTGACGTCCGCCGCGAGGATCATCGGCCCGGTGAGGTTCATGGCGGGCGGAGGCGGGCCGGGAAACCGGCCGGGGTGAAGGTTTCGCAGTCTACCCCATCGAGGCGCAATCGCTGGATCGCGAACTGCCACGGTTCGATGGCATCCGGGGGCGCGCCGCCCGCGGCCACTAACGAAGCCGCGAGGCGATTGGTCACCCACAGTCGCCAGCTTTCCCTCTGCTCCCATGTCCGGGCCTGAGGGAGGGGGGGCGGGTCGCTTCCCCAAGAGAGCAGGCCGTCCGAGGTGAGCGAGGCGGTGAACGGGACGCCGTGCGCGCGCACGCCGGCGAGCGCCGCCTCGATGGTACGGGCCGTGTCGCCGAGATCGCCGAGCCGGGCGAAGTACGCCACGAGCTTGTCCGGGCGGAGGGCCCCGGACAGGCTCCCGCCGAGCTTGACCGCGATGGCGGGTGAGCGAAACAGGATGGCGGTGGCCAGGGGCAGTATCTCGAGGAGGTCGTCGCAGGAGGGGCTCAGGTACAGCTTGTACCCGGGGGCCCGGGGCTCGCTCCGCCGAGGCCTCGTCGCCCGACTCCACACCAGCCAGGGAACCGGGCGGCCGCGCGGGTCCGGCGCCACCCAATCTTTCGACCCCCGGGGAGCGGGGCGCCCGCAGAGCGCGCCGAGGGCTTTGGCCAGGAGCGGCTCCCAGCGCAGCCGCCGCGGCGAGGCCGGCAGGGTGTGGTACTGGTAAAGGCGGGCCGAAAGCGCAGCGATATCGGTCAGGTGGAGGCGCTGGCCGTACTGCACGGCCTCGATCGAGAGCGCTCCGGTTCGGCTGCGGGCTCTGAGGCGCGGGGGCCCCTCCAGCACCTCGGGGAAGGCGGGTGCGCCGGACACGAACCCCCGGTCCGTCTCGATCTCCAGCACCCCGTCCAGCACGAGCCGCGCCGCCAACAGGTTTCCACTGTCGTTCGAGGCGCGCGCCAGTACCGCGGGGAGTCGGCCCGGCCGCTCGAGAGCTCGGAGGGCCAGCGCGGTCCGATGGCAGATCGCCTTGGTGCCCACCGCAGCCGTGGTGCAGGGGACAAGCACACCGCAGGCATCCGGCGGGAGAGTGGCGCGCAGCCAGCCGCTGAGCTCCCGCGGCGAGAGCAGTCGGAAGTGCCGCGAGGTGCGGAAGACGCGGTCCGAGATCCGGCGGAGCGAGGCGCCGGGTGGCGGCATCGTCATCCGCGCTCGACTCCGGCCGGGCTAGCCCTGGGTTTCGCCCAGGCGCTGCATGACGCGCCGCAGCGCATCGTATTCCGCCTCGGTCTCCGCTCGCAGCTCCAGAGACAGGTTCTCTCCACCCGCGGCGAGGTGCGTTCTCAATCGCTCGAGCTCCGCTCGGAGTTGCGATTCGAGGACCCGGAGATCGGAGTAGTCCACAAGGTTCGGCCGGTGGATCACGTAGCTGACGTAGGGGCACCTCGAGGGCAGGGTGCAGGCGGGGATCGTGATACTCAGGTTGCCGTAGCGGAACTTCGTGGTGAGGTGGACAGGCATGGGGACGTCCTCCGAGGGAGGGCAGGGTGGTAGGTGGGTCCGGATCCGAGCCGCCGGGCGGGTGCGAGGTCCGGGTCCGGCGGGGCCGGCGATGGGGTACCGCCGCAAGGGGAAAGAGCACCCAGGAGGGCAAGGCGGATCGCCCTGAGCGACCTATACCGCGCGGGCAAGGGGCCGTCAAGCCGGAGGCGGCCGGGTGCAGGGCCGGTTGCGCGCGGAGCGATGCGTCGAGGCTTGTTTCCGGAGCACCGTTCCCCGATACTCCAGTCCGGCCCGAGTGGCGGAATGGCAGACGCAGCGGACTCAAAATCCGCCGGGGGCAACCCCGTGCGAGTTCGACTCTCGCCTCGGGCACTGGATCATTGCTCCTCCCTCGCACCTTTGCCCTGCCCGCGGAGCGCGGGGCTTCGCGGGGAACCGGGCTTGTTCCCGTTCTGCTTGGGCCCCCTGGTCCACCGCGGGCGCGCGTTCGCGGCCCCGCAGTCCCCGGCGAGTCGCGCCGCCACTACCAGTGGTGCCAGGGGTCCTCTATCGCCGGCCTCGCCCGACCCGTAGCTTGGAACCCCGACCGGCAGAACCCGGCCGCGTTCCGTGCGCCTGACCACCCTCTGACTCGGGCAAGGGGGATCCATGAGACGATGGCCGCCATTTGCGGGGGCGCTGCTTGCCGCCGCCGCGTGCACGTCGGACTCCAACTCGCCGGTGTCGCCGGCGGGCCCGCCGCCAGGCCAGCTGGAAGGGGCGGTCCAGCGGAAGGGCTACATCGTTGTCCTCCACGATTACACCGCCAACGCCAGGGCGGTGAGCGGGCTCCTCGCCCGGCAGGTCGGCGCGAGCGAACGGTACAGCTACGAGCGAGCGATCAAGGGGTTCGCGGCGGATCTGACCGACGCGCAGGTGCAGGCGCTGCGGGGAGATCCGCGGGTCCGCTACGTCGAACCGGACCGAGCGGTCTCGATCTTTCTGATCCAGTCACCGACACCGTCCTGGGGCCTGGACCGCATTGATCAGCAGACCCTCCCGCTCGACAACTCCTACAGCTATCCCGGGACAGGCGCCGGGGTCCGGCTCTACAGCATCGATACCGGGATCCTGTACTCCCACGCCGATTTCGGCGGCCGCGCCTCGTTCGGCTTCGATGCACTGGGGGGCAACGGGGTGGATTGCAACGGGCACGGGACGCACACCGCCTCGACGGCTGCGGGCACTACGTATGGCGTCGCCAAGGGGATGACGGTCATCGGCGTGCGAGTGCTGGACTGTGCCGGGTTCGGTACGGTGGCTTCCGTGATTGCCGGGGTGGACTGGGTCACCCAAAACGCCGTGAGGCCGGCGGTGGCCAACTTGAGCCTGGGCGGCTCGTTTTCCTCGGCGCTCAACCAGGCAGTGGCAAACAGCGTCGCGTCAGGGGTGACCTACACGGTCTCGGCGGGCAACAGCAACGCTAACGCCTGTACTCAGTCCCCGGCCTCCGAGCCGTCGGCCCTCACCGTGGCCTCCACCAGCCAGACCGATGCTCGATCGAGCTTTTCCAACTTCGGGAGCTGCGTGGACCTGTTCGCTCCGGGCTCCAGCATTACCGCGGCGTACATCCCGAGCGGCTCGGCGGTGCTGAGCGGGACCTCGATGGCAGCACCGCACGTGGCCGGGGTGGCGGGGCTTTACCTCGGGCAGAACCCGGCGGCCACGCCGGCGCAGGTCGCGTCGGCCATCCTCGGCAACGCGGTGCTCAACCGGGTCACGAGCCCCGGGACCGGCTCTCCGAACCGGTTGCTCTACATGGGGTGGCTCAACACCGCTCCGCCACCGCCTGCCAACCAGCCGCCGGTGGCGCTCGCCGCCGTCAGTTGCAGCGGCTTTACCTGTACCTTCGACGGCACCGGGTCCAGCGACGATCAGTCCATCGCGGCCTATGAGTGGCGGCCCAGTCTTTCTCCCACCGCCAATGTGATCTCAACTCAGGCGATCTGGAGCATGACCTTCTCGGCGCCGCGGACCCGGACCTGGACCCTCACGGTGCGGGATCCCTTCGGCGTGCAGGCGGTGGATACCTTCTCGTTCACGGTGCCGTCCACCTCGCCGCCACCGCCTACCAACCAGCCCCCGGCGGCGGTAGCTTCGGTCAGCTGCGTGAGTGGCGGCTCCTGCACCTTCGACGGCCGGGGATCGAGCGACCCGGACGGGACCATCGTCCGATACGAATGGCACACCGGGAGCGCCACGGCGAACATCGTCTCCACGCAAGCAGTCTTCACCGGGGTGTACACGGCCAAGACCCGGACCTGGACGCTGATCGTGTTCGACAACGGAGGGCTGGCAGACACCACGAGCTTCACGTTCACGGCACTGCCCTGATTCTGTACTGCCTGGCAACCGCTGGAAGACCGCCTCACACGGGACAGCCGTTGCGCGCGGTCGCAGGCCCGGGTGAGTCGAGGGGCGCCGGAACCATTCGATAGCGCCTCACTCGCCGGCTCGGAGGTCGGCGGGGTGGATCCATGGCGCCCGCGCTCCCGCAGGCCGGGACTGCCCCGCCTGGCGAGAGCGGGCTAAGTTCCGGAGCATGCCGTTCTCCGACAGCAACCATCAGCGCGCCGCGTGGCTCATCTTTCTCCTGGGCCTCGGGCTTCTCCTCGCCCTGCTCCCCTACGCGAGCGGCCTGGTCGGCGGGCTGGTGCTCTACGTGGTGTTCCGGCCGGTGCACGGGTTCCTGACCCGTTGGCTCCCGCCGCCGCTCGCTGCCGGTCTGGTCGTCGCCCTGGCCCTCGCCCTGATCCTGATCCCGACCGTGGTGTTCGCCGGTCTGGTCGTGGACCAGGCCCGGACCATCGCCACCGGGGTCATCGGGGGCCCTCTTCTGGACCGGCTGGCCGCGCTCACCATCGGGGGCTACCCGGTAGGCCCACGCCTGGCGGGGCTGGTGGACCAGATCATCACCTGGATCGGGGCCAATGCCTTCGGGCTCGTCGGGACCGCGACGCGGATCGGGCTCAACCTCACGATTGCGCTCTTCGTGGCCTACTTTCTTCTCCAGCGGCCGGAGCGCACCTGGGCCGCGGTGAAGCCCTACATCCCGTTCTCCGCGCCGAGCGCCGAGCTGCTCCGGGCGCGCTTTCATGACGTGACCGTATCCACCGTCATCGGCACGGGGCTGGTGGCCTGCGTGCAAGGCACGCTGGTGGGGCTCGGCTTCTGGCTCACCGGTCTCAGCAACGCGCTCTTCTGGGGACTCGTGACGGTGGTGCTCGCGATCCTGCCGGTGGTGGGGGCGGGCCTGGTCTGGGTCCCGGGAGCGCTCTCGCTTTTTCTGGCGGGCCGGGTGGGAGCCGCCCTGACCCTGGCGCTGATCGGCCTGGTGCTGGTGGCCAACGTGGACGTCGTGATCCGGCCGGCGGTGTTCCGGCGGTACGCCCGGATCCACCCCCTGGTCACCCTGGTGGGGGCGGTGGCCGGGGTGAGCTATTTCGGGCTACTCGGCATTCTCGTCGGGCCGCTCGCGGTGTCGTACTTCTTCGAGCTGATCCGGATGTACAAGGACGAGTATATCGAGCGGGACACGGGCCCGGTGGGGTCGGGGGCTTCAGCGGGCCTCGCTGCGCCGCAGCTTCGCGACGATCGCGAACTGCACCAGGCCGAACTCCGAGGTGATCCCCAGAGCGCGGCGGATCCCGGAGCGGTGAAACTCCACCGTCCGGAGGCTCAAGCCTAAGGCTTTCGCGACCTCCTCGCTGGTTCTGCCCTCGGCGATGAGATCGAGGATCTGGCGCTGGCGGGGCGTGAGCCGGTCGAGATCGGGGTCGTCGAGTCCGGTGTCGCGATAGGCCCGTTTCGGCACCCGCGGCGAGACATAGGTCTCGCCGCCCAGCACCCGCTCGATCGCCTCGTTGAGCTCGTCGGCGGAGGATTCCTTGGGCACGAACCCGTGGGCGCCCCGCTCCAGGGCCAGGTCGGCGAGACCCCGGTCGAGGTGCATCGTCACGACGATGATCTTGAGGTCGGGGAAAGCAGCGCGAAGCTCCGGCAGGAGCTCGAGGCCGTTCCGGTAGGGCATGGAGAGATCGAGCAGCAGGAGGTGGGGGCGGACCCGCGCGACCTGCTCCACGATCTCGCGGGCGTCGTGGACCACGCCGCCCACGACGCACGAGGGTCTGAGGAGTGCCCGGAGCCCCTGGCCCACCAGCGGGTGATCGTCCGCGATCAGGACCACGGTGCGCGGGGTCATGGGGTCACCCGCTCCAGCGGGACGATGACCCGCACGGTGGTGCCCTCGCCCGGTCGCGACAGGATCTCGAGCCGCCCTTCGGCCAGCCGGGCGCGCTCCTCCATGCTGATGAGGCCGAGCCCGCGGCGCTGCGCCAGCGGGCTGGGCGTGAAGCCCCGTCCGTTGTCCTGGATCGCAAGATCGAGAAGCCCGTCCCGCACCGCGACGCGCACCGCGGCCTGGTTCACGCCGGCGTGCTTGGTGACGTTGCGCACCGCCTCCTGGGCAATGCGGAAGAGGAGGAGGGCCCGCTCCCGAGGGAGCTGCCAGGGCCGGGATGCCTCCTCGATGACGTCGAGGTGGAGTCCCGCTGCGCGCGCCACATCGGTGGCCAGGGCGCGAAGCGCGGGCACCAGGCCCGCCTGATCAATGACCGAAGGATGGAGCCGGTGGGCCAGGCGCCGGAGCATCACGCCGAGATCCTGGATCTCCTCCCGAATTGCCTCCAGCCGCTGCCAGGGCCCGTTGCCGCCTGGCGGGCGGCCCGCCGCGATGTCCTGGACCTCGTGAACCAGGAGGGCGATGCGCTGCAAGGCGGGGATGACTTCGGGCGATTTTTGCTGCAAGT
>JBBIMQ010000043.1:0-4694 GCA_037444345.1 Gemmatimonadota bacterium
CCCGGCCATGCTGAAGGGGTTCACCACCCCGTCATGCGCCACCAGGACCCGGAAGCGGTCGGTGTGCCCCGCGATCCAGTAGATCATGTAGCCGCCGTACGACGCCCCGGCCGCCCCGAGCCGGTCCCGGTCCACATAGGGGAGGGTGACCAGATAGTCGAGTCCTTTCATCAGATCTTCGTAGGGAAGCCCGCCCCAGTTCCGGGAGATGCTGTTGGTGAACGCCTGGCCGTACCCGGTGGACCCATGGAAGTTCACCGCCGCCACGACATAGCCCCGGGAGGCGAAGAGCGCGTAATTCCAGCGGCTGTGCCACTGATCCAGCCAGGCCCCTTGCGGGCCCCCGTGGATCAGGTAGACCAGCGGGTACCGCCTGGCGGAGTCGAATCCCGGAGGTTTCATGATCCAGCCGAACACCGAATCGCCCTGCGCCCCGACGAATCCGAACGACTCGAGCGGCCGGATGTCGAGGGTGCCGAACAGGGCCGCGTGCACCCGGGTCAGCGCCCGGGCGTTCTTGCCCTCGTCGGTGGCCACCCAGACTTCGGCGGGCTCCGTCGCGGTCGAGCGGAGAAACGCGATGAGGCCACCCCGCTCCGCCACCTGCAGCGCCGAGTTCGTCCCCCCGGCCACGAGCCGGGTGGTGCGGCCCGACGGGACCGCGATGCGGTAGATGTTCTGGCCGCCGCGCTCCTCTACCTCCGCCAGAATCGCCCGCGCGTCCGGCAGCCAGCGGAACGCGAGGACGCTCCGATCCCACCCTGGCGCGAGCGGCCATCGCCGTCCGGTGGCACGCTCGTAGAGCATGATCTGCTGCCGGTCGGATTCGAACCCGGGCTGGCTCATGGCCAGGTAGGCGATGTAGCGGCCGTCGGGCGAATAGGCCGGGCTGTGATCGTTGGCGGGACTGGTGGTGATGGGATGCCGGGCCGAGCCGTCCGGACCCATCACGAACACCTCGTTGTTGGTGCTCGTCGCGACATTCGAATCCGGATTGAACACCACGGCGATCTCATTGCCGGCCGGGGATACGGCCACGTCCCGGCCGCCCAGCGCCAGCGGTGGCACGTCGCGGTCCAGCGGCGTCAGATCGGCGACCGTCCCGTCGTCAATCCGGGCCCGAAACACATGCGACCGCAGACCCACCCGCCATTCGTTCCAGTGCCGGTAGAAGAGCTCGGTCCAGATCCCTCGGTCGAGTACGGCGCGGCGCGGCGCTCGGCTTCGGTCGAGTCCGGCCACTTGACGTCGGTCCAGAAGTAGATGGCCTCCCCGTCCGGCGCCCAGAGGAAGTCCGATACTCCCGCGGGGAAGCTGGTGACGGGGTGGGCCGATCCCCCGCGCGCCGGCACCCGCCACACCTGCGGCGTGCCCTCCCGAGTGGAGATGAACCCGAGCGACTTGCCGTCGGGGGCCCAGCGGGGCGCCCGGTCGCTCCCGGGACCGCGGGTGACCTGCCACGTCTCGCCGGAACCGACCTCCACCACCCAGATGCGGCCCTCGGTCTTGTCCTCCTCGTACGATGGGGTGGAGACCACATAGGCCACGAGGCTTCCATCCGGGGAGATCTGCGGATCGGAGACGGCGGGGGCGGTGACGAAGTCGTCAATCGAAATGGGCCGCCGGGCCTGGGCCTGAAGGGCGACGGCCAGGATGGCGAGGCCCGACGCGGTGAGAGCGGCGATGCGACCGGTCTTCACTCGATCACCCCACCTCCCAGCACGCGCCCCCCCGGTCCGTACAGCACCCCGGACTGTCCCGGGGTGATCGCCCGGACCGGGTGGAGGAGCTCGAGCGCCAGCCGATCCTCCGCCACGGCGCGCACCACGGCCGGCACTGCCCGCGAGCGGTAGCGCACCTGCACCTCGCAGGCATCGCCTGGTTCGAGGGGATCTGCGAGCCAGTTCATGCCCGCCAGGCCGAGCCCGTGGCCCCAGAGGTCGTCGGCGCTGCCCACCACCACCTCCCGGGTTTCCGGGCGGATGGCCACCACGTACCGCGGCTCGACCGACCCGCCCGGGAGCCCGCGCCGCTGGCCGATGGTGTAGCGCGCGAATCCTCGATGCTGGCCGATCACTTCGCCCGTCGTGGTCACGAGGGGCCCGGGCGCGAGCGCATCGGCCTGAGGGGGCAGCTCGCGCTCCAGCACCTTCACGTAATCACCGTCAGGCACGAAACAGATCTCGACCGACTCCGGCTTCTCCGCCGTCACCAGCCCCAACCGCCGGGCCCGAGCCCGGGTTTCCGCCTTGCTGAGCGCCCCCACTGGCGTGAGCATCCGCGCGACCACGCCCCGCTCGATTCCCCAGAGAAAGTACGATTGGTCCTTGTTCGGGTCGGCGCCGCGATAGAGTGCTCCGTCCCGGGTGATCGCGTAATGCCCGGTGGCGATGTACTCGCAACCCAGCGCCTCGGCATGGGCCAGGAGGTCGCGAAACTTGGTGAACGAGTTGCACCGCACACAGGGGATGGGGGTCCGGCCCCGGCTGTACTCCTCCACGAAATTCCGGATCACGTGGAAGCTGAACCGGTCCTCGAGGTTGAGCACGTAGTGAGGGATGCCCAACCGGTCCGCCACCGCGCGCGCGTCGGCGATGGAATCGAGAGAGCAGCAGGGGCGATCGGGGACGCTGGTGCCGTAGCAGAAGAGCTTCATCGTGGCGCCCACCACGTCGTAACCCTGCTCCACCAGCACCGCCGCGGCGACGGAGCTGTCCACTCCACCTGACATGGCGACGAGCACTCGACCGGACATGGGAGCCATGCGTAGGGAATCAGGCGGTCCCGGCCGCCGGACCGGAGGCAGCGAGCGGCGCCACCGTCACGCCTCCCGCGTGGCCGGCGCCCCGCGCCCCAACACTGCCGCTAGGCGCCGGACCTTCTCCACCACCCGAGGGAAGACCGCGGCCGCCCGCTCGATGTCCGCCTCGCTGCTGGTGCGGCCCAGGCTGAACCGTACGGCGCCGAGCGCGAGCTCGCGCGGGACCCCCATCGCGACCAGCACGTGCGACGGCTCCACCGACCCCGTGGTGCAGGCCGACCCGCTGGAACAGGCGACGCCCGCCAGGTCGAGGTGCATGAGCAACGCCTCGCTGTCGGCCCCCGGCACCATCACCGTGAGCAGGTGCGGCGCCCGTGGCGCCCGCTCCGCGGCGATCACCAGATCCGGGATCGCAGCGCGAAGCCGGGTCCCGAGCTCGTCGCGGAGCCGCTCCGCGCGCCTGGCAAAGTCGGCCTGTTCCGCCACGGCCAGCGTGACGGCGCGCCCCAGGGCCACGGCCCCCGCCACGTTCTCGGTCCCGGGCCGGAGCCCGCGCTGCTGGCCACCCCCGTGCACCAGCGGCTCCACCAGCGTGGGGTTCCGCACCACGATCGCCCCGATCCCCTTGGGCGCTCCGATCTTGTGGCCGGAAATCGTGAGAAAGGCGATCGGGAGGTCCCGGACCCCGCAGGGGACCTTGCCCAGCGCCTGGACGGCGTCGGTATGAAACGGCACCCCCGCGGCCGCGCACCGCGCCGCCAGCTTCGCCACCGGCTGGATCACCCCGGTCTCGTTGTTCACCCACATGACCGACACCAGGGCCGCCCCCCCGGCCAGCGCACGATCCAGGTCGGCCGGGTCTACCAGCCCGTCCCCGTCCACCGGCAGGAGGCATTCGGTCCCCCCGGTCCGGGCCACGTGGTGGGCCGCCCCGAGTACCGCCTTGTGCTCGACCGCCGAAACCACGACCCGGCACGGCCGGCCCTGCTGCCGGGCTGCTGCCGCGGCCCCGATCACGGCCAGATTGTCGGCTTCGGTCCCCCCGGAGGTGAAGAACACCTGGACCGGGTCGGCCCCCAGCGCCTCGGCGATCTCGCGACGCGCTTGCTCCAGCCCCGCCCGCGCGGCCCGCCCAAAGCGATGGGCGCTCGACGGATTCCCGAACACCTCCTCGAGGTACGGCTGCATGGCCTCCCGCACCTCGGGGCGAACCGGGGTGGTGGCGGCATGATCGAGATACACCGGAGACTCGGTCATGAGAGGGCAAGATAGCCGGCCGCGGGGGGATTTTCACGAATGCCGGCGACGGGCCGGCCCGGCCTAGAGGCTTGCCACCTCGAGCGCGACCACGTCGTCCACCCGCACCGTTTCGTGAGTGTAGAACGGCTCGCCGTAGCGCGTCCGGATCAGCGAACCGTAGTGCGCGTTCTGCGTCTCGATCAGTGAGTAGAGGTCCTGGCCAGTGGGAAAGATCTCCCCGGCCGCCTTGGCGCCGTCGAACTGGCTCGCATAGCAGCGGATGGCCGCAAGCTTCCGCTCGAACTGATCCGTGATGTCCACCACGAAGGTCGGCTTCACCGGGTCCTCCCGGTAGGCGAGGGCGTAGAGCACCTTCCGGGGCCGGTGCGGGGTTCCTGCCGCGCGGTAGCGAGCCAGACCCGCCAGGTAGCACGCATCCCGCCCCAGCTCCGAGGCGACGCGGTGATCGGGATGGCGCCCCACCGGAAACGGAAGAATCACCACCCGGGGCGCGAGGCGGCGGATCACTTCCACCACGACGCGCCGGGACTCCTCGTTGTTTTCGAGGCGAGCATCCGGAAGGCCCGCGTTGAGCCGCTCCACCACTCCCAGCACCTCCGCGGCCCGCCGAGCCTCCTCCGCCCGGAGTTCCGCGCTCCCCCGGGTGCCAGCCTCCCCGGCGGTGAGGTCCAGG
>JBBIMQ010000043.1:4705-11998 GCA_037444345.1 Gemmatimonadota bacterium
AGCCCTGATCCCGGGCCTTGAGCAGGGTCCCGGCGCAGGTGAGCTCGACGTCGTCGCGATGGGCGGCGATCGCAAGAAGGTCAACGGGCATGGGAGCGCTAGTAGGCCATCCCCGCCCTCTCCGCCAGCTGCTTCACCAGCTCCTGCTCCTCGGGCGAGAGCCGCTCGGGAATGGTGACCTGAATCTGCACCAGCTGATCGCCTCGCCGGCCCCCCTTTTCGATGCCCAGACCCCTGATGCGGAACTTCCGGCCCGGCTGGGTGCCGGGCGGGATCCGGAGCATCACTTTCTTCCCGTCGAGCGTCCGCACCCGGAGCCGGGTACCGAGGACGGCCTGCGCCAGGTTGATCGGCACTTCGCAAATCACGTCGAGCCCCTCCCGGCGGAAAAACCGATCGGGCTGCACCTGGAACGTGACGATCAAGTCCCCAGGCGGTCCGCCGGGCCGGCTGGGCTCCCCCTGCCCCTTGAGGCGCACCTTGGTGCCTGTCTCGGTGGCGGCCGGCACGGTGATGGGCACTTCCTTTTCCGTCCGCACCTCGCCCATCCCGCCGCAGCTGGAACACTCGGTCGAGGGTACCTTCCCCCGGCCCCGGCAGCGGGGACAGGGCCGGCTCACCGCAAAGCCACCCTGGCCGAAGGTGACGGTGCCGCGCCCATGGCACTCGGGACAGGCGGTAATGCGCGCCCCCGGCTGGGCGCCGCTTCCCCCGCAGGTGCGGCATGTCTCGTTGAGCGGAAGCCGGACCGGGACCTTCCCGCCCAGCGCGGCCACCCGGAACGGGATCTCGAGCACCGTCTCCACCGTGGCCGGCGCCTCCCCTTGACGGCCCCGCCCGAAAATCGAAGAGAAGATGTCGCCCAGCCCGAAGCCGCCCAGGTCCGAAAAGTCGAAGTCGAACTCCGGCATCCCGCCGGCCGCCCCGGTCCGCGGGCCCGATCCAGGCGGCGAGGTGGATGAATTCGAACCGCGCCCCGGCCAAAGCCCGCGGCGTCGAATGCCCCCAGCCGGCGCATCTGATCGTACTGCTTCCGCTTCTCGGGGTCGGACAATACGGCGTGCGCCTCGGAGATCTCCTTGAAGCGCTCCGCCGCCTGCGGGTTGTTCGGGTTCGCGTCCGGGTGGTATTGCTTGGCCAGGCGGCGATAGGCTTTTTTGATCTCCTCCTGCGTCGCCGAGTCGGGGACGCCCAGCACCTGGTAATAATCCCGCGCCACGTCAGGCGTGCCCTTCCGACGAATAGACCTGCACCCGCGCGGGGCGAATCAGCGCACCCTTGAACCGGTACCCGGCCTGATAGGTGGCGCTGACCGTATGATCCTGCTCCGGCGTGGGCGGCGGAACTGTCGCTACCGCTTCCGCCACCGCCGGGTCGAACGGCTGCCCGGTCGGATCCACCCGCTCCAGTCCAGCCCCTTCCAGCTCCTTCCGCAGCTTCTTGTCAATCAGGAGGAGCGCCTCGCGCAGCGAATCGCCCACCGGCCCCGCGCCGGGAGCCTGGGCCTGGACCGCGACCACCCGATCGAGATCGTCCAGCACGTCGAGTAACCGCACGGCCAAGGCAGCCTGAGCCCGGTGGGTCAGCTCCTCCCGCTCCCGCAGCATCCGCTTGCGGAAGTTGTCGAAATCGGCCAGCAAGCGGAGGTGTTTGTCTCGGACATCCGCCACCTCTTCCTCCAAGCGCCTGATGGCCTCCTCGGGCGGCTCGACCGGGAGCCCCGCAATCTCGGCAGCGGCCCCGGCCGACTCGGCACTGGCAGCACCCGAGACGGGCTCGGCCGGAGTCGGACCCTGGTCCTGGGGGTCGTCGATAAACCTCGGTTCCTCAAGCATTTGTAGCTCCAGCCTGTGGTAGGTCGCCGACCAAAGATAACCGCAAGGAAGCGGCCATGGCGAAGGGGTCAGGTTGGCAGTTGAAAATGCCTGCTCGGGGGAATCGGCTGCCGCCGTCGGCGGGTGGGATCTGCCTGAAATGGCGGCGCTCGAGGCGGCGGCAGGGTGGGACGCGGTTACCCCACCCGGACCCAAGGCAGGGCCCCGCCGCCCCGCGGATCAGCCTCCTGTCTGGCTGTCCTGCCGCTCCAGTCGCCGGAACAGCTGGAACAACGCGGCCTGGGCCGCCCGCTCCCGGATCTCGCGGCGGTCACCGGGGAACAGGGACCGCGCCACCGTGACGTCCCCATTCACCCACACCCCGAGGTAGACGAGCCCTACCGGCTTCTCCGGCGTACCACCCGATGGCCCCGCGATTCCGGTCACCGCCAGCGCGGCTCCGACCCCGAACCGGCGCCCCGCACCCTCGGCCATCGCCTGCGCTACCGGCTCGCTCACCGCGCCGTGCTGCCGCAGGAGATCTTCCGAGACGCCCAGCTCGCTCACCTTGAGGGCGTTGTCGTACGCGATCACCCCGCCCACGAACACCTCCGAGCTGCCCGGGATCGCGGTGATCCGCTCGCCCAGACATCCGCCCGTGCATGACTCGGCCACCGCGAGCCTCATCCCGCGCGCCCGGAGCCGGTCCAGCACCACAGCCGCGAGATCGGTGTCGTCCTCCCCGTAGGCATGGTCGGCGAGGCTGCGCCGCAACCGCTCGATGCCCCGCGCCAGCCGCTCCTCTGCCTCCGCTGGGGGAAGGCCCCATGCCACGAGCCGGAGGTCCACCCCGTGTACCCCCGGCAGATAGGCCAGGGACAGTGGAGCCACTTCCGCCTCGACTTCCGCCACGCGGTCGGCCACACTGGATTCCAGCAGGCCGAAGGTACGGAGCGTGCGAGCCCGGATCACCGTGCGCCCCGCCCGGGACGCCAGGCGCGGGAGGACCTCGTGCCGGAGCAAGGCGCGCATCTCGCCCGGAACGCCGGGGAGCAGGATCGCGAGCCCCCGTTCGCTCTCGAGCCAGAGACCTGGCGCCGTCCCCCACCGGTTCGGCAGCACGGTGGCGCCTCGCGGCACTTCAGCCTGCCCCCGGTTGCGTTCGGACGGCGTCCGGCCGAACCGCCGGAACCGCTCGACCAGGCCTTGCCAGATCTCCTCCCGGAACTCGAGCGGCATGCCGAAGAGTTCCGCCACTGCCCGCTTGGTCACATCGTCCGCCGTGGGGCCCAGGCCGCCGGTCGTCAGGACGGCGCCCGTGCGGCTCAGCGCCTCTCTGACGGCGGCGCTGATGGCCTCGGCCTGATCCTCGACGGAGACCCTCCGGGTGACGCGCACCCCCGCCTCCGCCAGCGCCCGGCCGAGCTCGGCGCCGTTGGTGTCCAGGGTGTAGCCGAGCAGAAGTTCGGTGCCCACGGTGAGGATCTCGATCTGCATGGCGTCGCTGCCCGCTGTGGTTGCCGCCTGGCCACAGGTCGTTGGCTCCCGCCGTCTCCTGGGCCTTCACCCCCGACAGCGGGGCATGAACGGCAGCGAATCGCCGGCGGTACTCGTCACTTGC
Organism: Gemmatimonadota bacterium; assembly: GCA_037444345.1. Lineage (GTDB taxonomy): Bacteria > Gemmatimonadota > Gemmatimonadetes > Gemmatimonadales > GWC2-71-9 > JADJOM01. The sequence continues at coordinate 8,141 of JBBIMQ010000043.1, forward strand.
CCCTCACCCCCGGACAGCGGGGCACTGACTCGGGCCGGCTCCCCCGGCTTCTCGACCCCGACGCTGGGCTCGCCAGCGCATCGGCCAACCGGGGTGGATCGCGGTGAACACTGAAGTTCCCGGTCGGAGGGGACTGACAACCGGCGCCGAGGCCGGCGGTCCGGACCGCGAGCCCGGGGCGCCCGGCAAGGAGACAGGCTCGCCCTAGCTGCCGGGCTGCGGGGCCGACGGGCCTGCCTGGAACAGTCTCCGGTAGCGGTAGATGTAAACCGCGAAGGAATAGATCGTCAGCAGCGCCGCCAGCCCGAGGGTCACGGCCACCACGCTGCCGTGGAAAGTATTCCAGTACTCCGCCCAGCGGCTCCGCTCCCACCCCAGCGGTTTCCGCGCGTCCCGGAACGCGAACCAGAAGAACGTGGCGCCGATGAAGATGTTCTGGATCGTGGCCTTGAGCTTCCCGGCCCCGGCCGCCGGGATCACGATCCCGCGCCGCTGGGCGTACCACCGAAACCCTGTCATCGCGAGCTCCCGTCCGATGAGCAGCAGGCAGACCCACAGCGGGATGCTGCCCCAGATCGGGATGTCGTAGAGCTGGTGCCGGGTCTTCGAGATCCAGTAGATGGGAATCAGGGTGGCGAACAGCAGCAGCTTGTCGGCGATGGGATCGAGGAGTTTCCCCAGGTCGGTCACCAGGTTTCGGGTCCGGGCGAGATACCCGTCCACCACGTCGGTGATGGCGGCGAACAGGAAGACCCCGAAGCAGATCAGCTTGGGCCAGTACCCTTCGATGAACGGCAGCAGCGCGATGACCGGGGTGAGCGAGATCCGGATGATGGTCAGGATGTTAGGCAGGTTCCACATGGCTCCGGCTCCCGGGGCCTCGCCCGGCCGCCCGCCCTCAGGTCGAACCGAGGCTTTTCAGCACCAGCTTGCTCACCGCCTTCAGGGTGTCGAAAACCCCCTCCCCGCGGGGGGCCACCGCTTCAAAATAGGGGGCGCGTTCCACCCACTGGCCGTCAATCTGTTCGATCAGATACTCGCCCTCGTGGTAGGGGTCCGGCGTCAGCCGCTGCCGCGCCGGGTCGTCCAGTGGCCAGCCGGGATTCAGGGCCGCCTGCAGCTCGCGAATCGTCGCCGCGTTGGGCAGATCGCGCTTGTTGTACTGCACGACAAACGGCACCCTGGTCAGGTTGTACCCGTGCTGCGCCATGTTGTCGTACAGGTTCTGCATGGACTCGATATTCGCCTCCATGCGCTCGATCTGGCTGTCCGCCACGAACACCACGCCGTCCACTCCCTTGAGAATGAGCTTGCGCGAGGCGTTGTAGTACACCTGTCCGGGGACCGTGTACAGGTGGAACCGCGTCTTGAAGCCCCGGATCGTCCCCAGGTCCACCGGCAAAAAGTCGAAAAAGAGCGTACGCTCCGTCTCGGTCGCCAGGGAGATCAGCTTCCCTCGGGAGTTGGGCGAGACCTTGTTGTACACATACTCGAGGTTGGTCGTCTTCCCGCCCAGACCCGGGCCATAGTATACCAGCTTGCAGTTGATCTCGCGTGACGCGTAGTTGATCATGGACATGGGCGATCACCCTCAACCGCCGAAGAGCTTGTCCAGCTCGTCTTCCGCCTCGCCCACGAAACCGGCTTCCACCTGGTTGGCCCCCGCTCCACCCCGGTTGAACATGTCAGTGAACACCTGGTTCAGTTCCCCCACCGTCTGCCGCACCCGGAGCTTGACCAGCCCGAGGGTCGTCCGGTTGTCGAACAGGACCACCAGAATCACCCGGCGCGCGATGTCCGCCAGGTACATGGATTCCTTCTCGCCCTGATGGAAGAGCGCCCCGAACTCGGGTTCGCCGATCATCCGGGCCAGCTGATCGTTCGCGCTGAAATCGGCTGCCGTGAGCGAGGCGAACGCCGTGGGGTCGAACCGCGGCTCTTCTCCCACGATCGCCACCATCTGCCCGGTGCGGTCCACGATCAGCCCGGTTCGCGCATTGGACTCCCGCAGAAACGTGTCCAGAATCGCGTGGATCCGCGCCGAATCCTCTTCCCGGAATGACCAGCTGGACGCTCCCGCCATCGGCACCCCTCGGCTAACCGACCCTCGCCTCCAGCCGGCGGAGCAGCCGCTCCGCCCGCCGCCGGAGAACCGGATGGGACTCCCACCCGAGATAGTCTCGCAGCAAGCGCGCCGTACCCACCCCCCCTTCGCCTGCGAGGTGAGCCAGCGCCGACAGCCGCCGCAGGGGCCGCCGGCTGAAGAGGTCCTGCCGGTGGTCCCGGATATACCGCTGGGCCCAGCTCCAGCCCAGGCTCACCCCCAGCGCCAGTCCCAGCGCCAGGGCCAGGCTGCGGCTCCGCATCAGCGCACCTCCTGGCGGGCGAGCAAGGCGTGGGCCAGCGTGACCCCATCCACGAATTCCAGGTCGCCTCCCATTGGAAGTCCCCGCGCGAGCCGGGTGATCCGCACCCCGGTACCCGCCAGGAGCTGCTGCACATAAGTCGCTGTCGCCTCCCCCTCCATCGAGGGGTTGGTAGCCAGGATCACTTCCCGGACCCCGCCACCCCGCACCCGCCGGAGCAACCCCTCCAGCCGGAGCGATTCCGGGGTGACCCCGGCCAGCGGATCGAGCCGACCACCCAGGTCGTGATACCGGCCGCGGTACTCGTTCGCCGGCTCGACCACCCCCACCGCCGAGGCCTCTTCCACCACGCAGATGACCGAAGGATCGCGCCGTGGATCCCGGCACACGTCGCACAGCTCGGCTTCGGCCAGGTTGCCGCACTCGGCGCAGGGACGAACCCGCTCCCCGGCCGCCACCACCGCCTGGGCCAGCCGGGTGAGCCGCTCCGGAGGCTGCTGAACCAGATGATAGGTCAGGCGCTGCGCGGTCTTCCGGCCGATGCCCGGCAGCTTGGCGAATTCGGCAATGAGGTCTTCCAGCGCTCCCACGGGCGTCAGAGCGGGAGGTTGAAGGGGAACGGGCTCATCTTGCGCATCTCGCTCTGGAGCGCATCCGCCGCCCGCCGCTGCGCTTCCGCGACCGCGGCCAGAACCAGATCGCTCAGGAACTCGGCGTCCCGTCCCTCGAACGCCTCTGGCGCGATCGCCACCGATCGCACCGTCCCCTTCCCGTCCACGGTGACCCGAACCAGTCCACCCCCGGCCTGGCCCTCGAAGGTCCGTTCAGCCAGGTCGTGCTGGAGCTGCTGGAGCCTCCCCTGCACCTGCTGGCTGAGTTGAAGGAGCTGCTGCCAGTCTGCCATATGGAGTATTCGCTAAGTCCCTGCAAAGTTTGAGCAAAGTAGAGGTCCGGGGGGGCAGGCGCAAGCAACCAGCCGGCTACTCCAGGACCTCCAGATCCAGCATCTCGGCCGCTGCCTCCAGAGCCGGATCCCGGCCGCGGAGCACCTTGAGCCGCTCTGCCCGGGCCTCGGCCTCGGAGAGCCGCCGGACCCGAGGTGGCTCCGCCTCCCGCCCGCCGATCAGGAGGCGGACCGGCGCACCGAGCAGCCGCCCGAGCATTCCTTCCACGACCTCGCGCTGCCGGGTGAGCGGCTCCTGATGGATCGGATTGGGACCCGGCTCCAGAGTCACCTCCGGGGGATTCACCGCGACCACCCGGGCCTGGGCCAGGGCATCGGCCAGAAACCGGCTCTGCTCCCGGCCCGACGCCACGATCTCGGGCCAGGCTGCCTGGATGCCCTCGAGGGTGAAGGAGACCGGTCTCGCGCCACCGGGCGCCGCCGGGGCCGCAGCGCCGGGAGGCGCGGGCTCGGTCCCACCGGTCTCGGGCGGGACGGGGGGGCGCCCCGCCGGGCCGGGAGACTCCAGTGCCAGGCCGGCAGCCGCCG
>JBBIMQ010000044.1:0-1731 GCA_037444345.1 Gemmatimonadota bacterium
ATCGCGCGGCTCCGGCACGCGGTGCCGGGGATCGCGCTCATTTCGCCCCCGCCGCACCACGACATCTACTCGATCGAGGACCTGGCCCAGTTGATCCATGACCTCAAGACGGTCAATCCTCGCGCCCGGGTCGGCGTGAAGCTGGTGGCCGAATGTGGAGTCGGGACCGTGGCGGCCGGGGTGGCGAAGGCCTACGCGGACTATGTGCTCATCGCGGGCCACAGCGGCGGCACAGGCGCCTCGCCGCTCTCCTCGATCAAGCATGCGGGCAGCCCCTGGGAGCTGGGGCTCGCGGAGACCCAACGGACGCTGGTCGAAAACCGGCTGCGCCATCGGATCGAGGTGCGGGTGGACGGCGGGTTCCGCACCGGTCGCGATGTCGTCATCGCCGCCCTGCTCGGCGCCGAATCGTTCGGGTTCGGGACGGCGCCGCTCGTGGCCCTGGGCTGTGCCATGGCGCGCCAGTGTCACCTCAACACCTGCCCCACCGGCGTTGCCACCCAGCGTCCGGAGCTCCGGAGCAAGTTCCGCGGGACGCCGGACCAGGTGGTCACCTACTTCAGCTTCGTCGCCGAGCAGGTGCGCGAGATCCTGGCCTCGCTCGGCGCCCGCACCCTGGAGGAGGTTATCGGGCGGGCGGACCTGCTCGAGCGGGTGGAGCGGCCCGACCTTCCCCGAGCCCAGATGCTGGACCTCTCGGCGCTGCTGGCGCCGGCGGTGCCCTCGCGCGAGACGGCGGTCCGCCGCACCGTGACCCGGAACGATCGGCCCGGGTTGGTCTCGCTCGACGACGAGATTCTGGCCGAGGCGCGCGAATTCATCGAGCACGGCCATCCGTTCTCGGGGTTCTACGACATCCGGAACCACCACCTTGCCGTGGGCGCCAAGGTGGCCGGCACCATCGCGGCACGGCACGGGGACGCGGGGCTTCCGCCGGGGTCGGTCCGCCTCCGCTTCCGGGGGAGCGCCGGACAGAGCTTCGGGGCCTTTGCCTGCCGGGGCATGACGCTCGAACTCGAAGGCGAAGCCAACGACTATGTCGGCAAGGGGCTTTCGGGGGGGGAGATCAGTATCCGGCCGTTCCGCCAGGCAGCCTATGGCCAGGCCACCCACCAGCACGTGATCCTCGGCAATACCGTGCTGTACGGCGCGACGGGGGGCCGGCTCTTCGCCGCCGGGCAGGCGGGAAGCCGGTTCGCGGTGCGCAATTCGGGGGCGGTGGCCGTGATCGAGGGTGCGGGCAACCACTGTTGCGAATACATGACCGGAGGTGTGGTGCTGGTGCTGGGCCCGGTGGGCCGGAACTTCGCCGCCGGCATGACCAACGGGGTGGCCTACGTGCTGGACGAGTCGGGGAACTTCGCCAGCCGGTGCAACATGGATCTGGTCTCGATCGCCCCCTTCACTGCCGCGGACGAGGAGGCCGTCCTCACCCTGGTGCAGGAGCACCTGGAGCGCACCGGCAGCCCCCGGGCCCGGGCCATTCTGGACAACTGGGGGCACTTCCGCCCGCTATTCAAGAAGGTGCAGCCGAACGCAGCACCCGCTGCCGGAAGCGTGGCCGTGCTGCCTCAGGCCGTGGCTCCCGAGCCCAAGACGGAGCCGGTCGGAGCGCCCTAGCCACCGGCGAGCTGACACAGGGTACCGCGCCCGCTGTCACCAGGGGGGGCGGTCGCGGTACGCTGGCCAGCGAGGTGCTGGTTGCAGGTGGAATGGGGTAACCGATTGGCC
>JBBIMQ010000044.1:1741-11986 GCA_037444345.1 Gemmatimonadota bacterium
TGGGAACATTTCCAGGCCTGGCGTCGCAGGCGTGCGGACTGACCAGATTGACGGGGTTGGTGCAGGTTTGTAGCTTGCTGGTTAGCAAGCAAGGACTATTGGAGGCTCCACGGTGGCCCCTACTGCAGCGCTGGCGGGCAGGGAGCGAGTAGATAAGGAAAGGAGCGCGGCCCGCACCAAGGAGGCGATCCTGGATGCGGCGCTCAGGCTATTCGCCGAGCGAGGCTACGAGGCCACCAGCTTGCAGGACGTAGGGGCCCTGGCCGGGGTGTCGCGGGGCACACCGGGGTACTTCTTCGGTTCCAAGGAGGAACTCTATCGCGCGGTGCTGGAGCGCGGCCTGGAGCGGGTCCGTGCCGCGGTGCGGAGCGGTAAGGAGCGCGCGCTGGCGAGTCAGGAACCCCCGGAGGTCGTGCTCGAGGGCGTGGTGGGGGAGTATTTCGATTTCATCGTCGAGAACCCCGACTTTGTCCGGCTGGTCGAGTGGGAGGCCTTGTCAGGCGGTCGGCAGATCGGCACCTTGCCGCCCCACCTGGAGGCTGCGCAAGAAGCGCTGGGCGCCATCATCACGGAGCTGGCGCTCGAGCCCGGGCGGGAAGCCGAGGCCCGGCAACTCCTCCTCAGCCTGATCGGCCTCTGCTGGTTCCCCGTGGTTCACGGCCCGACGGTCCTCCGGGCGCTGGGTGTGGATCTGAGCGACCCGGCGTTCCGGGCGGAACGCCGCCGGCATGTCATCAAGCTCGTGCTCCAGGGTGTCCGGGCCGAGCTGGGCGGCAGCTCCTCGTCTCCTCTCTCCATGGATTCGCAGCATGACCGACGTGATGCGTGAGGCCCGCGCGGTTCCCCCCGGAGCTGGCGGCCGGCTGGCCACCGAGACCGAAGCTCGCGAGGTCGCCGAGGCCGCCCGCGAGCAGGAGTGGCGGAAGCCGAGCTTCGTGCGCGAGCTGTTCGAAGGGAAGTTCCGCTACGACCTGATCGACCCCTTCCCCGAGCCGACCGAGGAGGAGCTCGCGAAGGCGAAGCCGTTCCTGGAGCGGCTCGAGCGCTTCCTGCAGGAGCGGGTGGACGGTGACCGGATCGATCGCGAATCGAAGGTGCCGCCCGATGTGGTCCAGGGCCTCCGGGAACTCGGCGCCTTCGGAATCAAGATCCCCGAGGAGTACGGCGGCCTGGGCCTGAGCCAGACCATGTACACCAAGGCGATCGGGCTGGTGACCAGCCACGATGCCAGCGTGACGGCGCTGCTCTCCGCGGCCCAGTCCATCGGGGTGCCGACACCCCTCAAGTTGTTCGGCACCGAGGCCCAGAAGCGAAAGTACCTACCCCGCCTGGCGAAGGGAGCCGTCTCGGCCTTCGCCCTGACCGAGCCCAACGTGGGCTCGGACCCGGCCGGCCTGGCCACCACGGCGACCCTCTCCGAGGACGGCCGCTACTACATCCTGAACGGCGAGAAGCTCTGGTGCACCAACGGAACGATCGCCGAACTCATGGTGGTGATGGCCCGCACCGGGCCCAAGCGGATCACGGCGTTCATCGTCGAGACCGATTGGCCCGGGGTGGAGGTGGTCCGGCGGCTGCACTTCATGGGGCTCAAGGGGATCGAGAACGGGCTGCTCCGGTTCACCAACGTGCGGGTGCCGGTCGAGAACGTGCTTTGGGGCGAGGGCAAGGGGCTCAAGCTCGCGCTCATCACGCTCAACACCGGCCGGCTCACCCTCCCTGCCTCGTGTGTGGCGGGCGCCAAGCGGGCGCTGGAGATCGTGCGCCGCTGGGCCAACGAGCGGGTGCAGTGGGGCCAGCCCATCGGGCGGCACGACGCGATCGCCCAGAAGATCGGGCGGATGACGGCGGAGACCTTCGCCATGGAGGCGGTGAGCGATCTCGCGAGCGGGATGGCCGACCGGGGCGAGACCGACATCCGGCTCGAAGCGGCCATGGCCAAGATGTGGAACACCGAGGTCGGCTGGCGGATCGTGGACGACACCCTCCAGATCAAGGGGGGCCGGGGGTACGAAACGGCCGACAGCCTCCGCGCCCGCGGGGAGCGAGCCGACCCGGTGGAACGGATGGTGCGCGATTTCCGGATCAACCTGATCTTCGAGGGTTCCAGCGAGATCATGCGCCTGTTCATCGCCCGCGAGGCGGTGGATACCCATCTCCAGGTGGCCGGCCCGCTGATAGACCCGCGGACCCCGCTGTCGGCCAAACTGGCCGCGTTGGGGAAGGCAGCCGCCTTCTACGCCGGGTGGTACCCCAAGCTCTGGCTGCCGGGCCGGGGGTGGTTCGGCTACGGCGGGAAAGGACCGCTGAGCCGGCATTTGCGCTTCGTCGAGCGCTCCTCGCGCCGGCTGGCACGGACGCTGTTCCATTGCATGATCCGGTTCGGACCCCGGCTGGAGAAGAAGCAGGCCGTGCTCGGCCGGCTGGTGGAGATCGGCGCCGAGCTCCTGGCGATGAGCGCGGCCTGCGCCCGGGCGGAGGCCATGCGCCGCCGGAACCCCGGCGATGCGACCCCCGTGGAGCTGGCGGACACCTTCGCCCGCCAGGCCCGGCTTCGGGTGCGCGCCAAGTTCCGGGAGATCTGGCACAACGCCGACGATGTGACCTATCGCACTGCCCGGCGCTTCCTCGAGGGGCAGTTCGCCTGGCTCGAGGAAGGGATCGTGAGGCGGTCGGACTAGAGGCGGTGAGCGAGGCGGCCAAGGTGGCAGCAGGCCCGGGCTCCGGTCCCGGGTCCTAATCGGCGCAGGCATAGCCGTAGGCCCGCTGCCGCAAGGTTCCGCTGGACTTGTCGAAGAGCGCGCGGAGGGCCACGCAGGCCTCCAGGCGAACCTCCAGCTCGACCGCCGGTCCCCAGTCGCGGGCGACCCGGGCTCCCGGGTGACGCCGATCGAACTCTGCCCGATCGAGGCGCTCGCGGGGAGCCGAGTCCACCACCAGAATGAGACGCTCCAGCCGGTCGAAATAGAGGGTCGGCGTCGCCGCGGTGGCGTCCACGCGGAGCGCCGGCCGGAGAGTGGCGCCGGCCAGCGTCCAGCGGGGCGGCGGGGAGAGCGGGGTGGGGAGCCGCGCGTGTGCGAGCGCTTCGCGTCGCTCGGGCACCGCCCACGCGCGCCTGACATCGGCCAGGGTAGTACGGCCGAGCACGAAGCCATCGAGCAGGGGCTCGAACCGGGCCGCCGGCCGGCCCTCAGCAAGGGCGGCTCGTGACTGGCCCTGGGCCGAGAGCGACGCGGCGACGGCCAGACTGAAGGCGGTGAGAACGAGGGGAGACCTCATACACCTCGGGGAGGCGGGGCGAGCCCGACCCCGCTGCAAGCCATGTACCCACCTGCCTCATCCGATAACCCCTTGAGCGCATTGCGATTGGTGCCCGGCGCTCGGGATCGTGCCGCCCGCGAATCGCCCGGCCGTATCGCATGCTTCGAGGGAAGGCCGGTCCTGCGGACCGGGGTCCGAGGCATCGAGCCGGCCTCGCCTCTGGCCGGCCATTCCCCGGCAGGCCCCGGCGCCCGGCGTTAGATTAGCCGCCGGAAGGAGGTCGCCATGGCGATCGCGGAAGGCCGCACCTTGCCCTTCGTGGGCCCGGAGCAGGTGGACGCCGGCCTGCTCGAGTGCTTCGAGTACGCCGGTCCGGATCAGGAGATCGTCACGGAAACCGACGAGTTCAGCGCCGTCTGCCCCTACAGCGGACTGCCTGACTTCGCCCGGCTCACGATCCGCTATCGGCCCGGAGCGAAATGCGTCGAACTCAAGAGCCTCAAGTACTATGTGATCAGCTATCGCAACGTCGGCATTTTCCAGGAGCACGCCACCGCGAAGATCGCCGAGGATCTGTTCCGGGTGCTCGCCCCGAAGTGGCTCGAGGTGAAAACGGTGTACAACGTTCGAGGCGGGTTCGTGACGACCTGCGTGGTGCGCCTCCCCTCCGAGGTGGCCCAGGGGCCGGGCTCGGCCTAAGAAAGACGGGGTTGGGGGAGGTCCTCCCGAGCCTTCCCCGCGAGCCGGATGCGGCGCCCCTCCCGTCGCGCAAGCGGTGCGCGGCAGGAGCAGCAGTCCCTGGCGCTCCGCGCGCTCCCCGGACGGGGGATAACGCCCCGGGCAACCTCTCCGGCGCCCGGGGCGGCGCGTTCGACAGCCCGGAGACTCCACCAGATCCGCTCAGCGCACCACATCGGGGCTCGGTTTGACGGGCCCGGGCGGTGTGACGGGTCGCTTCTCGTGCCGCGGGAGCAGTTCCGGCAGGTTGGCCAGCTCGAGCGCGGTGACGGCCATGACAGCGGCCGCCTGCTTGAGATCTGGCTCGATAGCCTTGTCGTAACTGTCGCTCTGCGAGTGGTGGGTGTGGTTGTAGCCCCGGGGGAGCTGGTCGAAGTTGAAGGCGGGAATGCCGTAGGGGACGAAGGACAGGTGATCCGTCCCGCCCTTGTTCGCCTGGCGGACGCCGGAGGCGCCGAGGGGCGCCACCGGAGCCAGGAGGTCCTTCCAGAGCTGCTCCAGGTCCTCCCGGCCCTGGAGCGCCTGCCCGGTGATCATCCCGGTCCCGTTATCCAGCACCAGCACCGCCTGGATGCTGTCCGCCTCGGCCTCGTGGGCCGCCGCGTAGGCCCGAGAGCCGAGCAGGCCTTGCTCCTCGCCGCTGAAGAGGATGAACCGGAGGCTCCTCCGCGGCCGCAGGCCCGAGGCCTGAATCACACGCGCGGCCTCGAGCACCACCATGGACGAGGCGCCGTTGTCGGTAACCCCCTGCGAGAGATCCCAGCTATCGAGGTGGGCGCCCAGGATCACCACCTGGCCCGGCCGCTCGGTGCCGCGGATCTCTCCGACGGTGTTCCACTGCGGCACCGCCACCGTTCCGACCCGGTTCTCGATCCGGGCCTCGATCTCGGGGGTGACGCCGGCGGCCAAGAGCCGGCTCAGCATGAGGTAATCCTCGTGCGAGACCACGAAGTTGGGCAGAGGGGACACCCGGTTGGGGGACCCCGACATGGTCACCAGCGCGTGTTCCTTGGCCCCGTCGGTAATGACCCCCAGCGCGCCGTGCTTCTTCATGAGGTAGGGGCGGTCCAGCTGGAACTGCTGCCGGGCTTCGACCGCCGCGCGGGAGGTGTCGCCGCTGGCGAAGGCGCGGCGGCGGCGCTCCAGGTCGGCCTGGCGGGCAGCGGAATCTGCGGCGGTCATGGGCGGGCCGTCGGGATTCCAGACGAACGCGGGATCGCTCAGCAGCACCCAGGCACCGCGCATCCGGTTCCGGTAGAACTCCACACTGTCGCGGTCGGTAAGGTTGAGGCGGACCACGGGCCCCTGGAGCCGCTTGCCCCTGGTCCCCTCCGTCCAGCCCCAGCTCCAGGCCATGACCGGCCGTCGGAACGGGGCGGTGAGCCACACGCTGATCGGGCCGCGCTCCCAGGTGACGCCGAACTGGTACGGCTCGAGGCGGGCCTCCAGCCCGTAGGATCGGAAGCGGCCCGCCACCCACTCGTTGGCCTGCCGCATCGCCGGGGAACCCGAGAGGCGAGGTCCGATGACATCGCTCAGGTACTGGAGGTTCTTCATGATCTCGGAGCGCTCCATGGCCTCGGCGATCAGGCGGCCCGAGCCCGCGGTGTCCACCTGGTACTGGGCGGCCAGCGGCGGGGCGCAGGTGGCGAGGAGTAGGAGGGCAGCGCGAATTCACATCGGGGTACCTCGGGCGAATGAGCGCGGCGGGACCCCGCCGGCAGGGTTGGATGGGTTTCGGAAGCGAGGCCCGGCCCGCTTCCGCTCGGGCACGGCATAAGGTAGTACGGCCGGACGGGGAGTGGGATTCGCCGCCCCGCGCGGCGGCCGGGCGCGCCGGCGACCGGCGCCCTTCCGACCCGGCCCCCCGCCGCTATCTTGCTCTCGTTACGACTCCGAGGAATCCGGCCGTGCCGAAGGATACGCTCACGATCACCGACAACCGCACTGGCAAAACGTACGAGCTGCCCGTGGTGGAGGGCTGCATTCGGGCCATGGACCTGCGGCAGATCAAGGTCAGCGAGGACGATTTCGGGTTGATGTCCTACGACCCGGCCTTTCTCAACACGGCGGCGTGTCGCAGCGCGATCACCTACATAGACGGCGATCGCGGCATTCTCCGGTACCGGGGCTATCCCATCGAACAGCTGGCGGAAAAGGCGAGCTTCCTCGAGGTGGCTTACCTCCTGCTGGAGGGCGAGCTACCCACCCGGGCCCAGCTGGACCGGTGGGAGGCCGACATCAAGTACCACACCTACGTCCACACCAACATCACGAAGTTCATGGAGGGGTTCCGCTACGACGCGCACCCGATGGGGATGCTGCTCGGAGCCGTGGGCGCGCTCTCCACGTTCTATCCGGACGCGAAGAACATTCACGACCCGGCGAACCGCTATCTCCAGCGCGTGCGGCTCATCTCCAAGCTGCCGACCATCGCCGCGTTCGCGTTCCGGCATTCACGCGGGCTGCCGTACGTCTTCCCCCGGAACGACCTCAACTACATCGGCAACTTCGTCAACATGACGTTCGAGATCGGCGGGAAGCACGAGCCCAATCTGGTCTTGCAGCGAGCACTGGAGATTCTGCTCATTCTGCACGCCGACCACGAGCAGAACTGTTCTACCAGCGCGGTGCGAGCGGTCGGCTCGTCGCACGTGGATCCCTTCTCGGCCGTCTCGGCCGGCATCGCGGCGCTGTACGGGCCGCTGCACGGCGGGGCCAACGAGGCGGTGCTGCAGATGCTGGAGGAGATCGGCGACAAGAAGAACGTGCCGGCCTTCATTGCCGGGGTGAAGGCAGGCAAGGGCCGGTTGATGGGGTTCGGCCACCGGGTGTACAAATCGTACGACCCGCGGGCCAAGCTCATCAAGAAGGTCGCGTACGACGTTTTCGAGCAGACCGGCCTCAACCCGAAACTCGAGATCGCGCTGGAGCTGGAGCGGATCGCGCTGGAGGACGAGTACTTCGTCAAGCGCAAGCTCTATCCCAACGTGGACTTCTACTCGGGGATCATCTACCAGGCCATGGGGTATCCCACGGATTATTTCACCGTGCTCTTTGCGCTGGGGCGGTTGCCGGGCTGGATCGCCCAGTGGGAAGAGATGCTCCAGGACAAGGATCAGAAGATCGCTCGGCCGCGGCAGATCTACATCGGCCATCCGGAACGCGAGTTCGTGCCGATGGCGATGCGGGGCTGACCGGGCGGGCCACGCGAGCCGGCCGGTGACGGCTCTTCCCGCAGCGCCGCCACTCACCGAAGCCGAGCTGGAGGAGTACCTGGCGCGCCCCACGCCGGGGCTTGGTGTTGCGCTCGCGGGACTGGGCGGCGATCTCCTGGTGTTGGGCGCGGGCGGCAAGATGGGGCCCACCCTCTGTGTGATGGCGCGGCGGGCGCTGGACGAGGCGGGGAGTCGCGCGCGGGTGATCGCGGTCGCGCGCTTTACCGAGCCCGGACTGCAGCAGCGGCTCGAGGCCGCCAGGGTGGAAACCTGCCGCGCCGATCTCGCCGACCGCGCCCAGGTGGCCCGGCTCCCCGACGCGCCGAATCTCCTCTTTCTCGCCGGTCGCAAGTTCGGCGCCGACACCTCCCCCGCGCTCACCTGGGCGTCGAACGTGCTGGTCCCGGTCCATGTGATCGAGCGCTGGCCCGAGGCGCGTGTCGTGGTCTTTTCCACCGGCAATGTGTATCCCCTGGTGCCGGTCGCCTCGGGCGGCGCCCGCGAGACCGATCCGGTGGGCCCCGTCGGCGAGTACGCCATGAGCTGCCTCGGCCGGGAGCGGGTGTTCCAGCACGCGGCGGAGACGCGGGGGACCCGGGTGCTCCTGTTCCGCTTGAACTACGCGGTGGAGCTCCGCTACGGTGTCTTGGTGGACATCGGGCAGCGGGTGCTGGCCGGGGAACCGGTGGACCTCCGGATGGGCCACGTGAATGTGATCTGGCAGGGCGACGCGAACGCTCGGGCGCTCCGGAGCCTGGCGCTCGCCTCGAGTCCGGCCGCGGTGCTCAATGTGACGGGGCCCGAGGCGATCCCGGTCCGGCACCTCGCCGAGGAGTTCGGCCGCCGGTTCGGCCGCGCGCCGGTCTTCGCCGGCACCGAAGCCCCCGACGCCTTGCTGAGCAACGCCGAGCGCTCGATCGCGCTCTTCGGCCCGCCCGCGATGAGCCTCGACACCATGCTGGACTGGACGGCCGAGTGGCTCCGGCGCGGCGGGCGGCTGCTGGGCAAGCCGACGCGGTTCGAGGAGCGGGAGGGGCGGTTTTGAGCACCGACCTTCGTTCCCACCTCCTGGCCGGCCAGGTGATTCCGGCGCATCCGCTGGCTCTCACCGCCGAGCGCACCCTCGACCGCCGCCGCCAGCGGGCCCTGACCCGCTACTACGTCGCGGCCGGAGCCGGAGGGCTCGCGGTCGGGGTGCATACCACGCAGTTTGCCATCCGGGACCCGCAACACGGCCTGTTCGAGCCGGTGCTCGAGCTCGCCGCGGAGACCGCCCGCGCCGCCCTCGCCTCGCGGCCCCGTCCTTTCGTCTTGATCGCCGGGGTCGTGGGTGTCACGCCCCAGGCCTTGCGGGAGGCGGAGACAGCCGCCCGGCTCGGGTACGACGCGGCCCTCCTCTCGCTCGGCGCCTGGCAGGGGCGGCCGGAGGAGGAGCTCCTGGCTCACTGCCGCGCCGTGGCGGCGGTGCTGCCGCTGTTCGGGTTCTACCTCCAGCCCGCGGCGGGCGGCCGGGTGCTGAGCGCGGGATTCTGGCGCCGGTTCGTGGAGATTCCCGAGGTGGTGGCGATCAAGGTCGCACCCTTCGACCGCTATCGCACGCTGGACGTGGTCCGGGCCGTCGCCGAGAGCGGCCGGGAGGACATCGCTCTGTACACGGGCAACGACGATCATATCGTGGAAGACCTCCTGGCCCGATTCGAGTTCGGGGGCCGCACGCTCCGCTTCGCCGGCGGGCTCCTCGGGCAGTGGGCCGTCTGGACGCGGAGAGCCGTGGAGCTTCACGCCAGGATCCGGGCACTCGACCCCGAGGCGCCGGTGCCGGTCGAGCTGTTGCGGGCGGCGGCCCACCTGACCGACGCGAACGGGGCCCTGTTCGACGCGGCGCACGGATTCCGGGGGTGCCTGCCGGGGCTCCACGAGGTACTCCGGCGCCAGGGCCTGCTGGCCGGCCGCTGGTGCCTGGATCCCGCGGCGGACCTTTCCCCGGGTCAGGGGGAGGAGATTGATCGGGTGCTGGCGGCCTACCCTGACCTGAGGGACGACGCCTTCGTGGCCGACCACCTGGAAGAGTGGCTGGCCCGGTGAGCGCCAGCGACCTCGTCGCGCTGCTCGGGTCGGGTCTCGCGGGGCGGTATACCCTGGAGACCCTCCTGGGTCAGGGGGGAATGGCGCTGGTCTTTCGGGCTCGGGATCAGAAGCACGACCGCGCGGTCGCGCTCAAGGTCCTTCGGCCGGAACTGGCGGCAGGGCTCGCGGCGGAGCGATTCCTGCGCGAGATCCAGATCGCCGCCCGCCTGACTCATCCGAACATCCTGCCGTTGCTGGACTCCGGCTCGATCAGCCTGCCGGACGGGCGGGTGCTGCCGTTCTTCGTGATGCCATTCATGGAGGGGCACTCCGTGCGGGAGTTGCTGGTCTGCGAGCAGCAGCTCTCGATCGAACGGGCGCTTCGCCTGGGGGCGGAGGTCGCCGCTGCACTGGAATACGCGCATCGCCAGGGAGTGGTTCACCGGGACATCAAGCCGGAGAACATCCTGCTGGCCGATGACCGCGCGGTGGTGTCGGACTTCGGGATCGCCCGCGCGCTCAGCGAGGCCGGCGGCGAGCGCCTGACGGAGACGGGGCTCCGGGTCGGCACGCCGCTCTACATGAGCCCGGAGCAGGCGGCCGGTGACCGGCTGATTGACGGCCGGAGCGACCAGTACAGCCTCGGCTGTGTGGTGTACGAGATGCTGGCCGGGACGCCGCCGTGGACCGGGGCCACGGGGGATGCGGTCCTGGCCCTGAAGCTCACCCGGCCCCCACCGCCGCTCTGCGCGCTCCGGCCTGCGGTTCCTGCGGAGGTCGAGAGGGCCCTCGCCCGAGCCCTTGCGACCACCCCAGCCGACCGCTTCGCCACGGCGGGCGAGTTCGGGCAGGCGCTGGCACGGGTGGCGCGCCCGGGCGAGGCTCCAGGCAGCACGAGGGCAGGCGCGCGGCGCTGGGGCTGGGCTGCGGCGGGGGTGGCGCTCGCGGCGCTCGCGGTGGC
>JBBIMQ010000045.1:0-5746 GCA_037444345.1 Gemmatimonadota bacterium
GGGGTCACGGGTGGAGAAGTGCCGGGGGGACGGATCGAGGAAGCAAGGATGGCGGATCGCGACCGAGCCAGGGGGGAGGGAGCTGGCAGTGCCGGGGCGGCGAGGACGCCAGCAGGACGGTCGAGAGTGCCGCGATGGTCTCCCCTGCTCACCCGTGGCCCGTCACTGACCTCCGGATTTTCGGCCGGCCCATGAGGGCCCCCTTCGCATCGCCGGGTCGCCAGCAGCCCGTCGGTTATCTGCTGCCAGCCCGGCAGCGCCGCCACCCGCCGGGAGGCGACCCTGGACGCCGGCTTGCGCCGGGGTGACGGAGGGAGAAGCGCCGGGGTGACGGCGGGAGAGTGAGGGGTGAATACCTGGGTGACGGGTCGGGAGTACTCGGCTGACGGGATCGGGGAGCACTGGGGTGACGGGGATGGCCAGTGCCGGGTTCGCACCTGGCCCCCGTGGCCGAGGCCGTGCCCCACCCGCCCCTGTCCCCGGCCCCATCCGCCTCGCTAGCTTGGGACCCGGGAGCAGAGCATGCTCGCCGCCGATTCTGTTGTCCGCACCCGCTATTGGCACCGCCTCCCCGACGGCCGGGTGCAGTGCGACCTCTGCCCCCGGGCCTGCCGGCTCCACGAGGGGCAGCGGGGTCTCTGTTTTGTGCGGGCCTGCCAGGACGGCGAGATCGTCCTCACCACGTACGGCCGTTCCAGCGGCTTCTGCGTGGACCCCATCGAGAAGAAGCCGCTCAACCACTTTCTTCCCGGAAGCGCGGTCCTCTCTTTCGGCACGGCCGGGTGCAATCTCGCGTGCAAGTTCTGCCAGAACTGGGACATCAGCAAGTCGCGGGAGATTGACACCCTGGCCGACGCTGCGAGTCCCGAGGCGATCGCCGAAGCAGCGGCGCGCCTGGGCTGCCGGAGCGTCGCCTTCACTTACAACGACCCGGTCATCTTCCACGAGTACGCCATGGATGTGGCGGATGCCTGCCGGGCCCGGGGCATTCGTTCGGTGGCGGTGACCGCCGGCTACGTGTGCGCCGAGCCCCGGGCGGAGTTCTACCGGCACATGGACGCGGCCAACGTGGATCTCAAGGGGTTCACCGAGCGCTTCTACCGCGACACCTGCGCCGGTCACCTCCAGCCGGTGCTGGAGACCCTCGAGTACCTGAAGCACGAGACCGCGGTGTGGTTCGAGATCACGACGCTCCTGATCCCCGGCCTGAACGACGGCGACGCCGAGCTCGACGCGCTCACCCGCTGGGTGGCGGAGCGGCTCGGCCCCGACGTGCCGCTCCACTTCACCGCGTTCCATCCGGACTGGAAAATGCTGGATCGCCCGCCCACCCCGCCGGCCACCCTGAGCCGGGCGCGGCGCATCGCGCTCGGCAACGGGCTCCGGTACTGTTACACCGGAAACGTGCACGACCTCGAGGGCGGGACCACCTTCTGCCACGGCTGCGGCGCTGCGCTCATCGTTCGAGACTGGTACGAGATCCGAGCCTGGCACCTGACGGACGAAGGCCGCTGCCTGGCGTGCGGCACGACCTGCGCCGGCGTCTTCAGCGGGCCGCCGGAGCGATGGGGAAGACGGCGGCTCCCGGTCCGGCTGAGCGCCTGACGGCGCTCGCGCGGACCGACGGCTCGCTGATGAACCGCCCCGAGTCGCTCCGCTTGGTCACCGCGCCGGCGCTGGTACGCCGTCTCGGGCCCGCACCCTCGCCGGGTCGACACCTGTCTCGCGGGGCCGCATGGCGGGCGCTCTTTGCCCCGCTCGAGCCCCGCGATCTCGGCCCCGGCGCCATGCAGGCATCAGCCGGCGGCACCCCGCCCCGCGAGGGGGTCCGCCGTCATTCCAAGGGGCGGCGAGAAGTCCGGTCCGCCCCGCTCGCGGGGGAGCGGTACCGGAGATGAGCCTCCGCCCGGCGGCGGTCGCGGGCCGGTTCTACCCGGCCGAGCCTGACGAACTGCGGGCGCTGGTGGCAGAGTGCCTGGCCGGCGTTCCGGCAGAGCGGCTCGCCGCCAGGGCCGCGATGGTACCCCACGCCGGGCTGGTTTACTCCGGCCGGTGCGCGGCGGCCGTCCTGGGTCGGCTCGCCATTCCCGGACTCGTCATCATCCTGGCCCCCAACCACACTGGCTGCTGCGCCTCCCCCGGGGCGAGCCTTTGGGCGGACGGCGCCTTCGAGACCCCGCTCGGCCCCGTGCCGGTGGATGCCGCTTTTGCCGCTCGCCTGGTCGAGGCCTGCGACCTGGTGGCGCCTGACCCGCTGGCCCACGCGGCCGAGCACGCGATCGAGGTCGAATTGCCGTTTCTGCGGCTGCTCGCGCCCCGGGCTCGAGTCGTCCCGCTGGTCCTGGTGTGGGACGACTGGCCGCGCTGCCGCCGGCTGGCGCAAGCGCTGGCCGAGCTGATCGGGGCCTGGCCCGAGCCGGCGCTCATCCTCGCCTCGAGTGACATGACCCACTACGTCCCGGCCGCCCGGGCGGCGGAGAAGGACCGCCTCGCGCTCGAGGCGCTGGCCCGCCTGGACGGCGAGACGTTGCTCCGCCTCTGCCGCCACCACGGGATTACCATGTGCGGCCGCGCCCCCGCTGCTGTGGCCGCCGAGGCGGCCCGGTTGCTTGGCGCGGCGGGCGCCCAAGTCGTGGATTACCGGCATTCCGGCCTGGTGACGGGAGACGATCGCGAGGTCGTGGCCTATGCCGGAGTGATTGTGGCCTAGCGGCTCGAGCCAGCCGCGGTTGGCCCAGGCCCGCGCCGAACCTGTCACCAGCTTCGCGCCTGCCCGGGCCCGGCGGATTGACGCCCGCTCGACGCCCGCGCATCCTACGGCATGCGCTGGCTCCGGCTGGACAGCATCCGCCACCGGCTCCTCCTCTTTGCCGTGATGGCCACGCTGGTGCCATCGGCGAGCACCGCGTGGATCTCCTACGAGCAGCATCGCCGGGCCTCCGCCGCCCGTATCGCCGACAACCTCACCCGCGCCAGCAATCAGACAGCCCGCGAAGTGGAACTCTGGCTCAAGGAACGACTCCTCGATCTCCGGGTGTTCGCGAGCTCCTACGAGGTTTCGGAGAACCTGGAACGGGCCCTTCGCGGACCCCGATCCCCGGCGGGACGGCTGGCCAGCACCCCGCGCCTCGGCGAGTACCTGAACTCGGTGCGGAGCCGCCTCACGGTGTACCAGGACCTCTTCGTGGTGGATCTCCAGGGTCACCCGGTGGCCTCCACGGGCGACCGGGCGGCGCTCCCGTTGCTCGC
The DNA here is from genome assembly GCA_037444345.1 of Gemmatimonadota bacterium. Taxonomy (GTDB): domain Bacteria; phylum Gemmatimonadota; class Gemmatimonadetes; order Gemmatimonadales; family GWC2-71-9; genus JADJOM01. Next base: position 3,250 of record JBBIMQ010000045.1, read on the forward strand.
CGGCAGCTGGCAGACCGAGCTTGCAGCCAACAACTGGCTGGTCGTCGAGGGCCAGCGCGACCGGGTCTCGGACCCGGCCAGGATCGCCGTGGCGGTGCCCGTCACCGGGTCCGGTGCCCGCCTGCTCGGCGCCCTGGGCGCCACCCTCGATCTCGCGGCCCTCCAGCCCGCCTTGGAGCGGGCCCGGCCGGACAGCACCGCGCGCGTTTTTCTGGTGGCACGGGACGGCGACGTCATCGCCGCCGCGGGGCTGGCCGGCTCGATCCGAGCACCACTCCCCCGCGGCGCCGCCCTCGAGCTCTGGAGCCGTCTCGACGCGCCCCACGCCACGGAGTACCGGAGCGTGGACGGCCGCACGGTGATCGGCCGGGCACGCGCGCTCGAAAACCCACCGTGGTTGGTCGTGGCGGAGCTCCCCACCGACCTAGCGTTCCGGGAGGTGAACCGCCTCCGCAACATGACCATGCTGGTGGTGCTGGCGGTGCTCGGCGTGGTGGGACTCACCGCCTGGCGCCTGTCCCATTTCATCGTGCGCCCGCTCGATTCGCTCACCACCGGCGCCGCGAAGGTGGCCAGCGGAGACCTTTCCGTGGATCTCCCCGTCCGGGGCGGCGGCGAGGTCGGCTATCTCACCCGAGTGTTCAACGACATGGTGGCCCGGGTGCGGGAAAGCCGGCAGGAGCTGGAGCGGCTTTCGGTCACCGATGGCCTCACCGGCCTCTACAACCGGCGCCACCTCATGAGCAGCCTCGACCAGGAGGTCCGCCGGGTCAAGCGGCAAGGCGGGACCTTTGCTCTGCTCATGATGGATATTGACCACTTCAAGCGGTTCAACGACACCCACGGCCACCAGGCGGGCGACGAGGCGCTGGTCGGCGTCGCCGGGGCCATCCATGGCAGCCTGCGCGAGGTGGACTGGGCAGCTCGCTACGGCGGCGAGGAGCTGGTCGCCGTGCTCCCCGACACCGGACTGGACGGCGCGGTCGAGGTGGCCGAACGAATTCGAAGCCGCCTGGCCGAAGCCGAGTTCTCCGGCGAGAAAATCACGCTCAGCATCGGCGTCGCGGCGTTCCCGGACTGCGGCGAAACCCCAGAAGCGCTGATCGCGAGCGCCGATGCCGCCCTCTATCAGGCCAAGCGCGAAGGCCGGGACCGGGTGGTCCGGGCCAGACGGCGAAAGACCCGAGAAGTGAGGTCACGCTAGAAGCGGGCCTCCGATCCCCAGCCGCAAGACAGCCCCCTGGCACCCGGATCCTCGGGCCCTGCGCCCCGCCGGCCTCGCGGGGGACCGGAACCCTCACGGCCCCCGCCGCGCAATCCGATTGTAGATCACCCAGCCATCGCGCCCCGCCTCGTCCATCACCCGTATCCATTCGCCCGCATACGAGACCCCCACGAGCTGGGCCCCGGCGTCCAGGGTGAACAGCACGCGGTAGCCGGTCCCGGGGCCCTCCCGCACGTTGGTCCGCCCCGTGAGCTGGAGCTTGAGCGGGAGGGCGAATCGGGCCTCTCCGGGCCGGAGCGCGGCACGTTCCGACTCCCGCAACCTGCCTGCTCCGCCCAGGGCGGTGGTCTTCGCCTGGTTGGCCAGGTAGAGCGCGCCGCCGTAGTTCTGCTTGTTGAACTCCGCCGCACTCATGTCCAGCAGTCGCCTCGCATCGTCCAGATCGGGTACCTCCTGCGTTCCCGCAGCCGCCCGGAGCGACTGGAGGGCGATCTCGGCCTCTGCCATCGCAGAGGCGGCTTCGGCCCGCGTCGCCAGGGTCCGGAGCTTGGCCATCGAACGCACCACCTCGCGCCGCGCCTCGTCCAGCCGGCGCTGGAGCTCTTCCACCTCGGCCTCCCGCTCGAGCAACCGCAGCGCGAGCCTGGTGGCCCGCTGCTCCAGCTCGGGGTCCGCCACGGCGACCCTCACGGTATCCACCCGGGTAGCTTCGGGAGCGGGCTGAGGAGTAGCGGCCGGAACGACCTCGGGCGCTGGCGTGCTGCCACGGCAGGCTGCAAGGGCGAGGAGAACCCCGAGGATGTGCCGCGGACACGACCTTCCCTGACCGTGCATGGTGAACCCTCCGCAAGGAAGGACCGATCCACTGCCTGCTCCGAACCTAGAGTGCGCGGCACCCCGGCTCAACCAGCGGCCGGTCCGGTGCAGCCTGGCCGGCCCGAGAGCGGCCACCCTGCCAGGCGACACTCCTCGGGCTCGCCTCAGGCCGGACGGACCACGGCCTCGAGCTGGCCCCGAGTAGCGGTCCGCCCCGCCTGAGGGCAGGTGGCATTGCGGCCCAGCCCCCGGCCCCCGTGCGGTCCAGCAGGCCGCGCAGAATCAAGAACTGTTGGATGGCCAGCGCGGGAAACCCTCGCTCCCGGAAGGGGACCGGCAACGTCCGATCGCCGGCCTCGACGCGCCGCCGTTCCGCGCTCCACTGTCGGCCGGGGGCCCACGACCGCGTGACAGCAGTGCCTCAGAAACCGATCCACCTCGGGTCCGATCTGAGCC
>JBBIMQ010000045.1:5799-11958 GCA_037444345.1 Gemmatimonadota bacterium
AGGAAAGCCCCCGGCCAACCTCCGCGTGGAGGAACGACAGGTCGAACCAGGGCCCTGCCTGGGCGGCGGTGACGAGCGCCACGGTGGGCGCGTCGAGCCCGCCTCGCTCGGCCCGAGCTCGGGCGACCGCACCCGGGGTGAGCCGGGGCGCTGGCCGCGTGCCCCGCGCTCGGGTCGGCCCACTCAGTTCCGCTCCACGATGAGCACCGCCGCCAAACCGCCGCGTGCGTCTTTCACGTGCTCGACCCCACCAGGGACCACCCACTCGGAGCCGTTCACCAGCAGAATGAACCGGTGACGGCCCTCCGGGACCGCGAGCACCCCCTGCCAGAGATCATTTCCTTGCGAGGCCAGCGGTACCGGCTCCCAGGCGTTCCAGCTGCCCGCAATGGCCAGCGACCGGGCGCCCGGCATCAGGAAACGCACCACCACGCTGTCACCTCGCCACTCCGGCCGGAGAGGCAGCGGGGCCGCCTGGCGTGAGGGAGCGCGCCGAGCAGTGAACCAGCGGATGCCGGCCGTGAGATAGCGGGTGCGAGGCAGACCTTCGTACGGATCGGGGAGATAGCTCCCGCCGCCGGCCTCGAGGGCCAGGTTGGGAAAGACGAAGAGCTGGACCATGGCCGCAGCCGCCTCCTTGGAACCGTAGCTCTCGCTCCGCCGCGCGAAGAACCACCCGGCAGCGACCACAGGACTCCGCGAGACGGCCACCCCGGCGCTCAGGTCCGTGAACCAGGCGCCGAGGAAGCGGGTCGGCTCGGCCGACCCGGTCAGGGTGACCCGGCCCTGCTGCCACCAGAACCTGGCGCGGGTATGGAGGGCAGTCACGGAGGGTTGATCGGTGATCCACCCTGCGGAGGGGCCGGCGCCCAGGGCGAGACCCCAGGTGGGACCGGCCCACAGGACCTCGCCCAGTCCGTGCAGCGCCGCCGATCGGAGGCCATCGGTCCGCAGGGTTGCCGCTCCAGCTCCATCCAGTCCCAGGCTCAGTCGCGCAACGAGGGCCGGAGTCGCCGCCCACAGGTTGAGGCGCCCCTGGCCGGACCATACACCCCGCGGCAGCGAGGCGAGCGTCGCACCCGCCGCGACAAAAAGGTTGGAGGACTCCAGGCGAAACGCGGGGCTCAGCGACGCGGAGCTGAAGCTACTTCCCTCCGAGGAACGAATCGTCCCGACACCCAGCCCCACCGAGCCCTGGGCCTGAGCCAAGGCGGTCTCCCAGAGGGTGAACACGAGGGAGACCGCTCCCAGCAACCACCTTCCCTGCCCGAACATCATTGGCACGGCCGCGGGCCGCAGGGGGCCACGGCCTGGAAGCCAAGCGTGGGGCGGCCGGCTTCGGCCGCCCCACGCTCGGCACCAGACCCGCCAATCCCGCGGGACCCTACGGCCGGTGGCTTCCGGATTGACCCGGGCTCGCCGGCTTCCCGGACGGTGAGGCGGGAACCGCCGGTGTCGCAGGTACCGCGGGCGTCGCCGGCACGGCTGCGCCACCCCCCGAACTGGGCTGGGCGGGGCTCGCCGGTTGGGCCGGAACAGCCGGAGTAGCGGGCGTCACCGGCCGATCGGCCAGGTGGACCACGCTCCCACGGGTCACGGTCACTCGATGGGCCGCCACCTTGGCCTTGGCCGTGTCGGATGCCTCCGGGGCGGGGACCTGCGGGTTCTGGCGATGCGCCGCCACCTTCGCCTTCGCCGTGTCCGAGGCGTGAGAACTCGGCGCCTGCGCCACCGCCGCAGCGGGCAGCGCGACAAGGGCGGCCAGAATCAAGGAACGTGCTAACATGAGGGGACACCTCCTCTCTGCAACTCAACTTACTGCACCTCCAGGCCAAGGTAAGGGCTCCCTCCGGCGCGACCGGTGACCAGGATCACCCACCCGGGTCTGGGCGCAAGGTTCGGCTTCACAAGCAGGAACGGGGGTGCTTTTATGGACGGGTGCAGATAGGAGAACGGACCAGGCGGGCAATCCTGCGGGCTGCGGTGGACCCGCGCTGGGCACCCACGCGCTCGGATTGGGAACAGCGGGCGACCCGCCCCCCCGCCCCCGCCCCCCGGCAAGGGCGGTCTGAATCCCGCGCCTGGAACCCCAGCCCGTGATCTACCGGCTCCTCGCTGATCTCCTGGTCGCGCTCCACCTGGGCTTCGTGCTGTTCGTGGTGCTGGGTGGCCTGCTGGCGCTCCGCTGGTGGCGGGTCCGCTGGATCCACTTGCCGGCGGCTTGCTGGGGAGCGTGGATCGAGTTCGCCGGCTGGGTCTGCCCGCTCACTCCGCTGGAGAACCGGCTCCGGGCGAGAGGCGGGGAGCTGGGCTACAGCGGCGGGTTCGTCGAGCACTACATCCTGCCGGTCCTTTACCCGGCCGGCCTCGATCGCGCCGTGCAGGTCGCCCTCGGGGTTTTCGTGGTCGTGGTCAATCTGGGCGTGTACGCCTGGGCGTGGCACCGGGCACGCCGCCGGCGTGCCACCCGGGCCTGAGCCGATGGCACCTCGCCCGGGGCCCGCGCGCATGCCTCAGGCTGGCGGAGGGGCCAGAGCGTCGCTCCCTGCCGCGACCGCGGGCCGGGTCCCGCGCCTGAGCGTCTGGGGTTCCGGGACCGCAGGAGAGGAAGCCAGATATGCGTTGGGGTCGTGCCGCAGCGCCCCGGCGGGAAGATAGGGATAGAGCGGGCCCAGATCGCGCTTGACCCGGGTTTCGTAGAACGCCGGCAGCCGCTCGGTGCCACCCTCCATGAACCCGCGTACCGAAGAGTCGGTGTCGAGCAAGCGCCGCATCATCCGGTGGTAGCGGATCCGGCCGAACCCCTCCGACGAGACCGCCCGGAGAAAGTTCATCCACCGCGGAATCGCGCTGCGGGTCGCCGCGAGCCGCCGCCCGATCGCCCGCCAGGAGAAGGAGTACTCGGTCACATCCACCACGTGATCGTAGAACTCGGGCCAGCGGTAATTGAGCGGCCGCACGTTCATCGCGTGGTTGTTGTTGAGAAAATGGAACGGGAAGGGCAGCACCCGTCCCGCCCGCTGGTAGCTCAGGTTGAGGGGAGCCGCTCGGCCGAACGCCGTGAGGAGCGAGTACGCCGGAAACGCGGCGGGACAGAGTTCGATGAACCGCTTGGTGAGCTCGAACGGTTCCGCCCCCGCGTCGCAGTCCAGCCCCAGCACAAAATTGGTCTGGATGTAGGGGATATACCGCAGGATCAGATTCACGTGCTCGGCTACCTGCCGGAGCTTCTCCTCTCCGGTGAGGCGGGTCCTGGACTTGTTCCCCAGATCGTACCACGACTCGATGCCCGGCAGGATGGCCTGAAACCCGTTCCGCCGGAGCCGCTGGAGGTTGGGCTCCGAAAGGAGCGAGAGACTGCTCTCGGCGATGTGCCGCATGCCGCCCGGCGGCACCGCGTCCTCGATCGCCGAGAGGTAGTCATCGAAGCGGACGCCGAAGTTCGGGTCGTGCCAGGCGACGATCGGGTTCCGGAACTTGGTCCGGACGAACCGGAGGTCCTGGCGGAGCTGCTCGAAGTCGAGGGGCTGATAGGGGACGGTCGAGTCAATGCAGAAGCTGCAGGTATAGGGGCAACCCAGGCTCCCGATCATCGGCACGATGCGAATGGCGGGCGCCTTGGCCAGCGTGGCCTCCACGAACTTCCAGCGCTCCGAGAGGCCGGGGAGCTGGTCCGGTTGCCGCGCCGCGCTGAGCAGCCGGCCCTGCGGGCGCCCGGGTACGGGGTCCCGCAGCACCGCGTCAATGGTATCGCGGTCGGTGAACCCCAGCACGTAGTCGAAGTAGCGCAGCGCGTCTTCGGGATAGCATCGCGCGTGCGGCCCGCCCAGCACGGTCACAGCTCCGCGCTGCCGGAACAGGTGGCTCAGCGCATAGGCCAGCTGGGCCGACTGGGTGAACGCCCCGATGAACAGGAGATCCAGATCGGGGGCCAGCTCCCGGGTGAGGTCCTCCATCCCGGTATAACACACGAATTGCACCTGATGGCCCGCCTGCTCGCACCAGACGCCCACGACCTGCGGCATGATGGAGGCGAGATTGGCGTTCATCACCCGCCCGTAGAGGGACGGGTTGGGACTCTTGGTGACGAGGTCGAGGATGCCGATCCGCAGGCGGCGCATGAGGCCTCGGGGGTGAAGGAGCGGCCGCGGGTTCGCCAGGCCGTGCCTGGCGCGCGGGTGAGCCACCCCCGATCGGGGAACAGGAGGAGGCAGGAACGCACCTCCTAATATAACCCCGAGAGGCCGCGGGCGCGGATCCGCGAGCGCGCTGGGCCAAACTCCACCCCGCCCGACTACCGCACCTCGTGAATCCGAATCTCGAAACCGCCGTCCTGGAACCGTCTCACCAGCGGGAAGCGCCGCCACAGCGCCTCGTACTGCGCCACCCGCTCGCGGTAACGCCCGGGGTCGCGAAAGTACCGCCCGTACATGCCCTCGCTGAACACGATGTACCGGATGCCTTTCGCCGCGTACCACTCGGCCGGAAACTCCACGGTCCGGCGCACCCCCTCCACCTGGTACCGCTCGGGCGACACCCAGGGCGCGAACGCCTCGATCGCGATCTTGCTCCCGGCGGGGAGGTTCTGCTCGATCCACACCCGGGCCGTCTCCCGGCTGTCCACCGTCTGCAGCCGGCGGTTGAACCCGAGGCTGTTGGCGAGCGGCACTCCGATGCCGAATCCCGCGAACCCGATCACGGCCACGGCGCCGAGGGCCCGGACCGGCAGGCGGAACGCCGGATCGCGGAGCCGTCGGGCCCAGGCCACCACCAGCTCCGCCGCCAGCAGGAATGCGAACGGGGTGAGCGGCATGAAGGTCCGGCCGTTCCGAACCTTGAACACCGAGATGAACAGGTAGTACGCCACCGGAAAGCTCGCCAGCAGGAAGCGCCGGCCCGCCGGCCTGAACAGCGCGGCGACACCCGCCACGAGCCCGAGTAGCGCGAGCGGCCCCTCCCGCGTCAGGGCATACCCGAGATACCAGAGCGGGGCATTTCCCTCCAGCCCTTCGTGGCCGGTCGAGTAATGGTAGGCCTCGTAGCCCGCCCCGGTCACGAAGTCGAGCGGATCGAGCAACGCGTACGGCGTCCCCAGAAAGAACCCCACCGGCACCATGAGCAGGGCGAGCTTCGCCTCCCGGGAGAGCACCAGCTTGCGGCCGGAACGCAGCCAGTGGGCCGTCGCCGGAAACACGATTCCCGTCACGCCGGGATACTTGCAGGTGGTGGCGATCCCCACCAGAAAGCCGGCCAGCAGGTAGGAGCGGCGGTCCCCCCGCTCGTACAGGCGGAGCGACGCCCAGGCCACGCCCAGCAGGGCCGCGGTCAGAAAGACATTCACCTCGATGTAATGGCTCTGCACCACTTGCTGGAAGGAAACGGCGACGATCAGGGCTCCGAAGAGCGCCGCCGCCCGATCGCGCAGGAACCGCAGGCCCACCAGATAGGTGAGCAGCACCACCGACACCCCGATTGCGGCGCTCAGCAGGCGGCCCAGCAGCACGACCTCGGGGGTCGCAATGTGGCCGACCCCCATCACCAGCCGCTCGGGCGGGGCCAGCTCCTGCGCGCCCGTGAGCCGGCCCGTCATCCGGCCCCACGCGAGGTACGGGAGGTAGAGCATCGCGTTGGCGTAGATCAGGAGCGTGGGCTTGGCGAAGTAGTGCGGATTGAGGTCGCCGGTCCTGACGATGTTCACCGCCGCCAGCACCTTGCTCGGTTCGTCAGGCTGGTAGAGGTAGGGGAGCCCGAATCCGATCCCGACCACCCGGAGCCATGCGGCCAGAGCGAGGAGAAGGGCCAACACGAGGTAGGTCGCCGGGCGGGCCGGAGACTGCTGGGTCATGGCGTGTCGCTGCGTTCGTGGGTGTTCTTCGAGCTCCGTCGCCAACCTGCTGCGAGGGAGGTGCCGAACCGGGGGTAGATAATGCCCCGCGAACCCGTTGTTCAAGTGGCGCCGGCTGCGCAGGCCCTCGCGCGCGGCCGCGTCGGCTCGCCAGACCTTCGCCACGGCGCTCCCCTGGTCCCCCGTCCCCCGTCCTCGGGCCGCCAGGCGGCTCTCTGGCCGCCCGCAGCGCCTTGCGGCGCCGCTCGCGAGCAGGCCATGCTACTGCCTTGTGGGGCCGGGCGGCTCCGCAACCCCGGGCCTCCCCGCCCCAT
>JBBIMQ010000046.1:0-11938 GCA_037444345.1 Gemmatimonadota bacterium
CCGGAGCGGGCCCGGCTGACGGCTCCGCGACGCCGGATCGCGCTGGTGGACCGGCAGCTCGAACTGGCTCAGATGCTCGGCGCCGAGGAGCGGGACCGCCGGCTCCTCCGGCTGTGGCGCGAACGGGTGGGGCTACTCGACGCTTTGGTGGACGTGCACCTCAGCCGGGCGTCGCAGGTGGGGATGTAGGCCGCGGGAGCGACTCCATGCCACTGCCGGAGGCGAAGGGACCGCTCGCTGCGCGGATCGCGCTCGGTACTGCTGCGCTGCTCGAGCTAGTGGCCCGGGCTGCCGCAGCCCAGGAGCCGAGACTGCCGCCGCCCCCGCCGCGCGATCCGGTCCCGGCGGCGCGCGCGGCTCCCGCTCCCCTCGGGCGGATCAACCTCTTCATCGCTCGGCGGGCCCGGCTCGGCCTCACGGTCAACCTGCGGGCCACTGCTTCGGACTCCATCGGCGCCTACGTCACCGCCGTCACCCCCGGTGGGCCGGCCGCGCGGGCGGGCATCCAGAGCGGTGACATCATCACCCGTCTCAACGGCGAGCCCCTGGTCCAGCCGGCCATGCGAGCAGGTGCCGGCGAATCCGCGCCGGGTATCCGGCTGGTGGAGCTTGCCGCCCGGCTCGAGCCCAACGACACGGTCGGTCTGGAACTCCGTCGCGGGACCGAACGCAAGACGGTGCAGCTCGTCACCGGAGACGAGCCGATCCTCGACTGGAGCACGCTGGACAGCAGCGTGAACGTCGCCTTGCGCTGGCATGCGGATGCCGAGGCGGCTGCCCGGGGCGTGGCCGAGATCCGCCGGGCGCTCAAGCTCCGCGACAGCCTGATGCGGGTGGCCGAGCCGGTCCCGGTCCAGGTGCCCGGCGGGAGCCTGCGGGCCTTCCGCTTCGCCTTCGGGTCGCCGCTCGCCCAGCTCGAGCTCGCGCCCCTCAATCCGGACCTGGGCCGCTACTTCGGCGCAAGCCGCGGCGTGCTCGTGATCAGCGTGCCGGAAGGCGGGAGCCTCGGGCTCCGGGGGGGCGACGTGGTGCTCGCGGTGGACGGCCGCACCGCGAGCAGCCCCGCCCACCTCCTTCGCATCCTCCGGAGCTACGAGGACGGGGAGGAGTTCAAACTGGAGATTCTGCGGGACCGGAAGAGGCAGGTCTTGGTGGGGCGGCTGTGTGGGGGGGGGGGGGGCCGCCGGGGGGGGGGGGGGGGGGCGAGCTGCCTCCGCACGGCTTGCCCCCCCCCAGCGGCACCCCCTGGCCGCACGCTTTGCCGACGGTCAGCCCCCGGCGTCGCTCAGGGCGCTGGCTCTGATCCTCCGGACCAGGTCGCCGAACATCTCGAAGGTGATGCTCTGGGCCCCGTCGCTCACCGCGTGATCGGGGTCGGGATGCACCTCGACGATCACGCCCTGAGCGCCGGCGGCGAGCGCCGCCAGCGTGAGAGCGGGGACGATGCTCCGCACCCCGGCCGCATGGCTGGGGTCGGCGATGACCGGCAAGTGGGTCCGCTCCCGCACCAGCGCCACCGCGTTGAGGTCGAGCGTGTGGCGGGTGGCTCGCTCGAAGGTGCGGATCCCCCGCTCGCAGAGCACCACGTTCTCGTTCCCGTGCGACAGCACATACTCCGCGGCGTGGAGCCATTCCTCGATGGTGGCCCCCGCTCCGCGCTTGAGCAGGATCGGCTTCCCGCTCCGGCCCGCCGCCCGGAGGAGGGCGAAGTTCTGCATGTTTCGGGCGCCGATCTGGAGCAGGTCGGCGTAGCGGGCGACGAGAGGCACCTCCTCCCAGCTCAGCACCTCGGTCACCACCGGCAGGCCGGTCCGCTCGCGGGCCTCGGCGAGGTACCGGAGGCCGCGGGCCCCCAGACCCTGGAAATCGTAGGGCGAGGTCCGCGGCTTGAAGGCGCCACCGCGCAGCATGTCGGCGCCGGCTTCGGTCACGGCTTGCGCCGTCCGCAGGATCATCTCCTCGCTTTCCACCGAGCAGGGGCCCGCGATGATCACCGGGCGCTCGCCCCCGATCTCCACCGCGCCCACCCGGACCACGGTGCCCTCGGGACGCTGGCGGCGGTCGAAGAGCGGGAGGTCGGGCTTCGGGCGCCGGTGCGGTGGCGGGGGCGCGGTGGCGATGCGGCGGGCGCCCTCGCCCTGCCAGGCGAGGTAGCTCCCCAGGACCACGATCCGGGTCGCCAGCGCCTCGATCGCCTCCAGCGCTTCGGCGAGCCGGGGATCGGCCGGAGCGCCCTCGACGTCCACGTAGAAGCGGTAGGTCCAGGGGGCCGACGGCTCGGGCCGCGACTGGAGGCTCGTCAGGTTCACGCCTCGAGCCGCGAAGGCCTGGAGCACCGCCGCGAGCATGCCCGGCCGGTGGTCGGTCCACACGATGAGCGAGGTCTTTCGGGGGCTCTCCTCGAGGTCCGGCAGGGGCTCCCGGGCGAAGGTGAGGAAGCGAGTCTGATTGCTGGGGTCGTCCTCGATCCGGTCCTCGAAGACCTGGAGGCCGTAGACCGGGGCCGCGGTCGCCGAGCAGATGGCGGCCTGAGCGGGGTCGCCCTCGCGCGCCACCTGCTCGGCGCTCCCGGCGGTGTCCCAGGCGTTTACCAGCTCCACCCCGGGGAGGGTGCGGGTGAGCCAGGTACGGCACTGTCCCAGCGCCACCGGATGAGACAGCACCCGCCGGATCCCGGCGAGCGAGGCACCGGGAAGGCCCAGGATGGCGTGGTGCACCGGCAGCATGATCTCGCGCTGCAGGTGGAGCGAACCGTCGCCGAAGGCGGCAAGCAGCAGCTCGTAAGTCGGTGTCACCCACCCCACCAGCGAGTTCTCCACCGCCAGACAGCCGGCGTCGGCCCAGGATTCCCGGACTGCCGCCACCACGTCCGCCACGTCGCGGCAGGGGACGGTCTCGAAGTCGGGCCACTGCAACCGGGCCGCGGCCTCGCTGAACGAACCTCGAGTCCCTTGAACGGCGACACGCATGCGACGACTCCAGTAAGACGGGGCAAAAGAAAAACGCCCCGCCGGGATCTCCCGGCGGGGCGTCGAGGGTCCAAGACAGGTCCGCGCTACGGCTTCCCCGCCTCGGACGCGACTCGCGCCGCGCCGGGCGTGCCAAAGAAGAAGCCGAACCGGAACCGTTGCTGCATGGTGCCACGCTAACGCGGGGTCGCCCTCTGCGTCAAGGGGGTGGTAACTTGAGCCCTGGAACTCCGTGACCCGGTCCCCATCAGCCACCACCACCCTCTTGAGCCATCCCCTCGACGCCGACCCGATCATGGCCCGGCTCCGGCGCCGCCACGGCCCCCCGCGGCTCGTCCCCGAGCCGCCGTTCCGATCTCTCCTCGAGGCCATCGTCTCGCAGCAGATCTCCGGCCGGGCGGCCGCGAGCATCGTCGCCCGGCTCGAGGCGAGGCTGGCGCTGGAACCGGCCTCGCTGGCTCGGGCCCATCTGCTCCGGCTCCGCGGAGCAGGGCTGTCCCGAACCAAGGCGCTCGCGGTGCGCGCGCTGGCGCAATTCGCCGAGTCGGGCGGGCTGGACCAGCTTGACAGGCTGGGGGATGCCGCGATCATCGAGCGCCTGACAACCATCCGCGGAATCGGCGAGTGGACCGCGCAGATGTTCCTCATCTTCTCCCTCAACCGGCCCGACGTCTGGCCGGTGGGTGACGGCGGGATTCAGCGCGCGGCCCGGAGGCTCTACGGGATTCTGAGCCCCCGCAGGCTGCCCGCGCTGGGGGAACGGTTCCGCCCCTGGCGGAGCCACGCGGCATGGTATCTGTGGAGGGCGCTGGATGAGTGAGCGCGTCAAGGCGGCACGGTACCTTGCCCGCCCGGTGCGTCCCCGGCGGATCCTGGCGCCCGTGCTGGGTCTCCTCGCGGCCTGGCCCGTCTCGTCAGTGGCCCAATCCCTCCCCCTGCTCCATCCCCTGAACCCGATGGCGGAATCCCGCAGCGCCGTCTATTTCCAACCGTACCTCGATCCCTCCCCCCGCTGGCGAGTGCACTGGGGGCTGGACTACGCCAGCGCCGCCGAGGTGGGGCTGGGGACCAGCCTGGCGGACACGAGCTATCTGCTCGACGCGGAGCTCTGGAGGCTCGATTTTGCGCTGGCTCGCGACCTGGGAGCGCGGACCTTTGTCTCGGGCGAGGTGTGGCTGGGCGGGGCGCACGCCGGCTTCCTCGACGGCTTCATCGACTGGTACCACGGGCTGTTCGGGATCCGCTTCCCGGAGCGCGAGAACCGGAACCACAACGAGTTTGCCTACCGCCATCGGTTGCCCGACGGCCGCACCCTCCGGCGGTCGCCCGGGGTCTTCCTGGGCGACCTCTGGCTCGGCATCGGTCGCCGGCATGATGCGGAGTGGCAGTCGGTGTTGAGCGTTACCCTCCCCACCACCACCGGGCCGGACGGCTATGGCCGCGGCACGGTCGGGGTGAGCGTCCTGAATACGGTGCGGACCGCGCTCACCTCCCGCCTCCTGTTCGAGGGCTCGGCCAATCTGGGATTCACGCCACGGCACGGCGAGCTCCGGGATTACCAGAATTCGCTGGGCCTGTCGCTCACCTCAGGCTTCCGCTGGCGGTTCTGGGGGAGGCTTTCCGCGTTCGCCAACCTGTACCTCGCGACCCCGTACTATCATGACACCGGAGTTCCGGGGCTCGACCGCAAGGAGCTCACGATCGATTTCGGCTGGATCCTGCGGGCCCGCGACGGGCGGGAGTGGCGGATCGGGATGGCCGAGGACCTGGCTCCCTCGGGGCCAGCGATCGATCTCAATTTCAGGGTGGGAGGAGTGTGGTGAGGCCCGCTGGGGAGCAGCCGTTCATCGCTCGCCGAACAGGAACCCTTCCATCTGCTGGAACAGAAACTGTTTCGCCTGGGGGTTCCGCACGTCGAGCGCGTAGTGGTTGATGAGCTGCTGCTGCAGCTTGAGCCACTCGCCCCAGCAGGCCGCGCAGATCTGGTCGAACACGCGCTGGCCGAGTTCGTTCTGGAAGGGGCGGAACGCGATCCGGTCGCGCTCCTGGCCGCAGCGCGAGCAGGTGAGGGTTGCCATGGTGGGAAGAAGGGTAACCGGTGAGGGCCAGGGGGTAAACGGCGGGTGATGGAGGGCCCCGGGCCGTGGGGGCTGGGGGCTGGCTCAGCGCGGTGCGGGATCGCCGATCCTCAGCGCCTTGACCCCGCTCGCCGTCCCGAACCCCGCGCCGATCCCGAAGACCGTGGTGGTCGTGGTTGTGACGAAGGGCAGAAGGGAGACCGGCCAGGCGGCCAGCGCCGCCAGCGCGCCGGCGATCCAGGGCGCCCGAGGAGAGTACACGGCGTCCACGAAGCGGAGCCGGCGCCGCACGAAGCCCCGGGCCAAGACGAAGCCCGCAAGGCCAGCGGCAACGACGAGACCGGCAGTAATCCAGGCGAGCATGCAGGATCCTCGCATTCAACGATGCGCGTTGCACTACGGAACACCGGGGCTCGGGGATTCATCGCCAGGGCGGAGGCCCGGTCCGGGCCGTGCCCCGCGCCGGCCCGGCCACACGAGCTCGGCTCCGACCTCCCTCGTGAACGCGGGAGGGCGGAGCTGGCCCCCCCGCCGGATGCGCCATCGTCGGGAAGAACGGGGGGGAACGAAACGAGGCTCCTCCTGGCCGCAGGAGCTCGCGGTCTCCGGGATTGGTCGGGCCCCGGATTGCAGGGCGCGGGGCCGACCTTGACCGGGGGAGCGGCAGCGGCAGGATAGTACAGAGGTGAGCCCGCACCAAGGAATAGCAATGAGAACGGTCGGGGCGTCCCGGTTGGTGTTGGCCCTCGCGGTGGCGGCGCCTGGCTCAGGCCTTTTGGCGACAGAGTCCAGGAAACCCTGTCCCGATCCAGGCGCCGAGAGCCGGCGCCAGTTGCTCGGAACCTGGGTGCAGGACCAGACCGGGCCCGTGCTGACCTACAGGCGCCTGTACCGGTTCAACGCTGACAGCAGCTTCGAACTCGTCGTCACGTCTCGCCGAACAGGATCCCTGGCGGAGGAGGTCCTTGCCCGGGACAGGGGCCGCTTCAGCATTCGCGAGGGCTGTCTCGCGCTGCTGCCGGCGTCAGGCGCTCCCACTGTCTCACCGTGGCGGGTCGAGAGGGATCCTTATGTGGGAGACACCCAGCTCGTGCTGATCCCTCCTGACGGCACTCGGGACGTCTACTATCGCGAGTAGCTGGTTTGCCTGTCGAGCAGTCGCACCTCCTGACCCCTTCTTCGACATCGCAGTCGCGTTCCTGGAGCCTCCGGCGGGGCTGGTGTTCGCTCCCCTCGCCGCAAACCTGCCCCGTCGCGGGGGGTGGCACCGGCAGGCCGGTCGGCACCTGACCAGCCGCGCGACTCGACCGCTCGATTCGCGCGCCATCGCGGGTGCTGCTGGCCATGCGGTGCCTCACCAGAACCTGGCCTGGCAAACGCCTGGCGCCGGCGGCCCGGTCTGGCAAAAACGCTCTTCTCGGGTAGGATAGATGGTGCTGGTCCAGTCCGGTCGCTGCTCCCGGCGGAGGGGGGCGCTCGAGCGCTCGCTCTCGTGCGGGACACAATCGAACGTCATGCTGAGAGGCAGAAGTTCGTCTTTCGGGAGGAATGCATGCCGGCACGAGGTGGGAAAGCGGCTCTCGACCACCGCGACTCGGTGTTCCTCGCGCTCGAACGCGTCCTTGCGGGCTTTGCGCCGCCGTTTGCTGTCCGAACGGACGATGGCACCGCACACCAGCTCGACTCCACCACATTCGGCAGGCGAACGAAACCCGTCCTCTCCGGCGCGGTCAACCGGAAACGAGGGCGCTGTCCCCAGCTACCTGATGAGGGTGTATTCACCCGCCGACCTCCTCGAAGCGGACACGCCGGCACTCCAGGCGGAGCTCCAACGTCAGCCGGACTTCTACTTCACCGCAGGGGGTGCCACGCTGATCGACGAACTGGCGGAGCCGATCGAGGTCGGGTTCGCAGTCACTGGGCCTGGTTGTTATCGTTGCTGGCGGTGGTCGGAGGAATAGATGCGAGGGCACAGGAGATGCCACCTTCTCGTAGCGCGGTCTTGCCGGTGACCGACAACGTCATTCACGTGTCGGCTTTCGTTCCCCTGCCCCCGGCAAGAGCCTGGGCATACTTCACCGACAACGCTGTGCTCCAGTCCTGGCTCACCGCGGCTGCCGACGTCGAACCGCGGGTCGGCGGAAAGTACGAATTGTTCTGGCAACCCGATGATCGGGAGAACAACAGCACGATCGGCTGCCGCGTCACGGCACTCGCTCTCGGGCAGTTCATCGCCTTTCAGTGGCGGAGCCCTCGGCAGTTCAAATCGTTCGCGAATACCGCGGATCCGCTGACCCACGTCGTTGTCGCGTTCACACCGGAGGCGGCCGGCACGCGAGTGCACCTGGTTCATTCTGGCTGGCGGAGCAGCGCGGAGTGGGAAGAGGCACGGCGGTGGCAGGAGCGGGCCTGGGTGGGAGCCTTCGCGGAACTGGAGCGAGTTGCGAGGTGACAGGCCGGGCGAGGCGGTCGAGTCCGACAGCCCTGGCTTCGCTCCGCCTGCGGCTCGAGGGGGCGACCGAAGCGACCCTTCGCTGACCACGAAGGTATCCGGATATGCGGAGAATGCCATCGTGCTGCACGGAGAACTCAAGGAGGGCGCCCAGTTCCTCAGCAAGCCGTTCGACGTGGAGAGCCTGACCCGGAAAGTGCGCCAAGTTCTTGATCAACGCTCCTGAGTCCCGCGCCGCGTCGTTCGTTGCCGGTTACGCTCTGTCATGGCCTTCCAACCAGCGCGTGAAGCTCGCGGACCAGCGGTGCCGTGGCAGGGAACCGGCGGCGCGGGCCGCCTGACGCTTGCGTCGGGCCCTACCTCCTGATCTGGTACGCCAGCTTGAGGAAGAAGCCGTCGTTCATTCGTTCCAGCCCGCCCAACCGGAGCGCCCGCGGCTCCTGGTAGGTGGCGCCGTACCCCGCGAACGCCACCGTCCCTGGCACCGGCTCAAAGGAGGCGAGCCAGTCCACCCGCAGGGTGTTCGATTCGCTGTATCCCGCCGGAGCGCCGCCCACGTACAGCGGATTGCCGGTCGCGGCCGCTTCCAGCGGGGCGCGCCGGGCATGGACGTATTCACCCACCACGCGGAAGAAGAGGCTCCGGGTCGCCTGATACTCCACCTTGATCCGCGGAATGATGGTGCGGGCGAATTCCTGGCCATCCCGGGCGCGGGTGATCCGCGAGAACGTGCTCGAAACCGTGAGGCGGAGACTTCCGGTGGGCCGGGCGCTGAGCGAGCCGGTGAGCCGGGTCTCGTAGCCCGGGGCGCCTTCCTGGAAGATCGCCCCGCGGCCCCGGTCCACGCCGAGCGAGGCGTTGAAGGCGCGGAAGGTGGGGGTGGTCAGGGAGAAGCTGGCCGACCAGGCGTCGTCCACGCCGCGGGGGGCGGCGTAGGGGACCTCGGTGCCGCCGACGAGTTCGGTGTATTCGTCATAGGCGCCGGGAATGAAATTGACGAAGGCGTCCTCGAGCCCCGCCTCGAATCGCCACCCGCCCCGCACCGTGAGGTTGGCCTCGATTCCGGCGTCGCCCTCCAGCGCGCCGTCCAGGAAGTCGCGATACTGCCAGAGCCGGCTGATCCGCCCGAACAGCGAGAGCGACTCGAACAGCGCCCCCCGCGCGCCGTAGAACGTGATCCGGTTGAAGGCATGGGCCTGCACGAAATTGCGGCGCGGCACGAAGCCCGACCGGGCCTCGAAGTCCTCCCCGATGCCGGTGACCTTGTAGTTGAACCCCCAGCTCCGGCCGGTGCGGTCGAACTCGAGATCCCAGATGGCGCCACGCCGGGTGTCCCCGCCCGCGCTGTCCCGGGTCCAGGCCCCGCCCAACTGGCCCTCCACGAAGTAGAGTCGGCCGAACACGATCCGGGCGTCACCGGCCACCACCCGGTTGAAGCCGCCGTCCTGCTCCCGCGAGGTGGCGGTGAGGCCGGCATCGGAGTTGCTCCCGATGTCGCGCCGGAGGCGAGCGAGGTTGAACCAGGCGTTGTCACCGGCGGCTTCGTCCACGGCCAGCAGGTAGGCGATGTTGTTCCGGCCGAGCTTGGCCGTCAGCTTCCCGCCCGCCACCGGGTCGGCGATCCGCCGGGTGTAGACCAGCTGATTCGGTGTCGAGAAGAGCTCGATCCCTTCCAGGAAGAAGGGCCGCTTCTCCGGGAAGAACAGCGCGAACCGTTCGTTCACCGTCACCTGGCTCGCATCCGATTCGATCTGGCTGAAATCGGGGTTATAGGTGGCATCGAAGGAGACATTGCTGCTCGCCCCGAGCCGGAGGTTCACCCCCGCGCTGGGGTCCACCGCGTCGCGCTCGAAACCGGTTCCGGTCCGGGTTCCCGTGGCCTGGGCTGTCACGAAGGGCTGCACTTCGGCGGTGAGACCGCTCTGGAGATCGCGCAATCCCTCGAGGGTGCCGGCCTGGATCAGAAAGCTGGCGCTGGCCCGCCGGGTGTCGGTCCAGGCATCCACGTACCCGGTTCGCTGGACCGTCCGCAGCACGTTGAGCCCCCACACCTGCGGCCCCGAACCGGGGTAGCGGAGGCTCTTGAACGGGATCCGGATTTCGACCTCGTAGCCCTGCTCGGTCACCCGGCCCTTGGACTGCCAGAGGAAATCCGGGTTCCGGTCGAGGGTTCCGCCCACCAGGTTGCCGGCCGAGAACCCCCCTTCGGTGCGAATCCCGTCCTCCTGGACGCCGAGCGGGTTCACGGTGAAGAAGTAGGCGCGGCGGCGATCGTTGAAGGTGTCGAGGTAGATGGTGACCCGGTCCTCGGTGTCCAGGTTGTCGCGGTCGGCGCGGGTGGCGCGGATGGCGCCCGGCTCCCGGTCGCGGGCGATCACGCCGAAGTAGATGGCGTTCGCCGCGTACCAGACCAGCACCTCGGTTTGTTCCTCGGCGGGCCGGCCATCCACCGGCTGGTACTGGTGGAACCCGGAGAGCCGGGCGGCCTGGCGCCAGACCGGTTCGTCCAGCGCGCCGTCAATCTCCACCACGGCTTCGGCGCGCGGGATTCTGACCTTGAACGGCGCACTGTCGGGCGCCTGAACTTCCAGGAGGGAGGCGAGGAGGAGCATGAGGCGTGAAATCTACGCCGGCCTGCAATCGGGGGGGGGCGCTCGTTCCGCGCTCCGGGACTCGCCCGCCCGCCCCTACTCGTACCTCAGGGCCACGATCGGATCGAGCTTGGCCGCGCGGCTCGCGGGCCAGATGCCGAACACGAGGCCGATCGCCGCGCTCACGCCGAACGAGATCAAGACGCTCTCCGGAGAGATCAGCACATTCCAGCCGTTCGCCTGGGCGAGGATTCGGGAGACCCAGATCCCGAGCCCGATCCCCAGGATCCCGCCGCTCAGGCAGAGGACCAGCGCCTCGATCAGGAACTGGAACATGATGTTCACCTTGGTGGCGCCGAGCGCCTTCCGGGTCCCGATCTCGCGGGTACGCTCGGTGACCGAGACCAGCATGATGTTCATGATCCCGATGCCGCCCACCACGAGGCTCACTGCGGCGATGCTGGCGAGCAGGGTGGTGAAGATCTGGGTCGTGGCCTGCTGGGTCGCCAGGATCTCCTGGGAGTTCCGGATGGTGAAGTCGTTGTCCTGGCCGGGACGGATCTTGTGCTCGCGGCGGAGCACCCGTTCGATGTCCACCATGCCCTGTTCGATCGGGACGCTGTCCTGGATCTGCACGCTGATCTGCCGCAGCCGGTCCGAGCCGAACACGCGGTAGCGCGCGGTCTGCAGCGGGATGACGATCTGTTCGTCCGGGTTCCACCACGACCCGCTGGTGGCGCCCTTGCGGGCCATCACGCCGATCACCTCGAAGGACAGGCCCCGGATCAGGATGGTCTGGTGGATCAGGGCGGCGGGGTTGGCGCCCAGCATCTCGGGGATGTCGGCGCCGAGGACCGCGTAGCGCTGGCGGCTGGCGTCGTCGCCCGGGGTGAAGAAGCGGCCGTACTCGATCCGGTAATTCTTGACCTCGGCGTAGTTGGCGGTGGCGCCGATGATCATCGTGTTGATGTTGGTGTTGAGATACTTCACCTGGAGCTGATTCTGCATCTCGGGCACCACCGCCCGGATCAGCGTGCCGTCGCGCCGGAGGGCGTCGGCATCATCGGTGGTGAGCGGGGCCCGATTCGCCGTGGCGACGCCGCGCGACATGAACGACCCGGGCCACACCGAGAGCACGTTGGCGCCCAGCGACCGGATGGATTCCTCCACCGCCCGCTGGGCGCCAGCCCCGAGCGCCACCATGGTGATGACCGCGGCCACCCCGATGATGATCCCGAGGGCGGTGAGGGCGGAACGCAACTTGTTGGCGCGGATGGATTGCAGCGCCACCAGGATCGTTTCCCAGAACAGCATGGTCAGGGCCTCGCCGCCGGTGTTGCGGCCTTGCTGGCGGCCGACGGCTGCTGGGCCTGCATCCCCGGGATGCCGCCGCCGGTTATCCGCTGGATCCGCTCCTTGAACTCGGCCTGCGACTGGATCAGGCTGGCGCTCGGCAGGATGAGCACCGAATCCCCCTCGCTCAGGCCGCTCACCACCTCGCTGTAATCCAGGTCGGTAAGGCCGGTCCGGATCCGGACCGGCACCGGCCTGCCCCCCCGCAGGACGAAGACGATGTAGCTGCCGCCGAACCGCGGGTCGGCCGCCGCCGGGCGCCGGGCGGCACCGCCGGCGCCGAACCCGGCGCCCCGGAAGACCCGCTGGAGCAGGGCCCGCTCCTCCGGAGTGATGCTGCCGCCGGACATGCGCTTCTGGAAGATGTCCCGGACCTGCTGTTCCGTGACGCCTTCGGGAAGGGGGATCTGGCGGCCGTCAGGCAACGTCAGGGTGGCGGGCCCGGCGGCCGCGGCCGGGCGCATCGCGACGCCGCTCTCGCCCGGCGCTGCCTCC
>JBBIMQ010000047.1:0-11928 GCA_037444345.1 Gemmatimonadota bacterium
CCGGTGTCGCCATGGCCGCCTCCGGCGGACCGGCCGCCCCTGCCCTGACCCCGGCCTCCGGACCCGCGGCTCCAGCCCGCACTCCCCAGCGGGCCGCGCAAGCCCGGTGCTACCGCTCCCCTTCCTCCCCGACTTCTTTCCCCAGTTCCCCCAGCGTCCTGGTCCGGTAGCTGCTGCGCCGCCAGCCCGAGACCGGAGGAGGCTGGGCCACGCGCCGGGCGAGGTCGAGGTGCGGCGCGATCAGGTCGGCCAGCGCCTGGGCGACGGCCATGTCAGTGCGGGTGAAGGGAGCGCTCCCGCGGGAGGTCATCGCCATGGCGCCGAAGATGCGCCCCCCCGCCCGGAGCGGTACCACCAAAACCGTGACCGGCCCGTCCCGGTCTTCCTGGGTGGTGAGCAGATAGGGCGACTCCCCCCGCACCACTGCGGCGACCCCGGTGCCTTCGATCGGCTCCTGCGGCAGGTCCGCGAGCGGAGTGCTGAATCCGGGCCGCACGATCGCCACCCGGTTCTCGTCGCCTAGGCGGACCGCAAACTCCACCTGGTTCACCGGGAGCACCGCCTGGGCCTGCTGGGCGAACAGCCGGGTCCCCTCCCCCAGTACCGGCGTGCCGGCCAGCATCTCGGCGGTCCGGCTCAGGTGCATCGGGACATGCCGCAACAGGTCGAACTGCCCCCTGAGAACCTGGTACTGCCAGGCCAGCACGTAATTCTCCACCCGCGGAGCGAGCAGCGCCCCCGCCCGCTCCAGGAAATCGAGATCGCCAGGCCCGAATGCCCCCGGCTCCTCGCGTCCGAGGAACAGGTAACCGACGATCCGTTCGACGATCCGGAGCTTGACCCCGATGACGGCCCGCGGGGCTCGCTCCTCACCCCGCACTGCCACCAGTTGCGGCACCCGCGGTGCCTCCGGCCCGGCGGCATCCGGGACGTCGCAGCGGTTGAGGTCCCCGAACAGGCGCGACGGATCGAGCCAGTCCCGGTCCCTCACCAGCGCCGGGTCGGCCCAGAGCGGCCCGTACCCGTGGAGCCCCAACCGGTAGAACGAGTCGCCCGAGGCATCGGGAATCACGAGTTCGATGGCGTCGTGCGGAAGGACCGGCTGCAGCGCGTAGGACACCGCGAGCAGGAGGTCGCGGGGCGCACCGGCCCCGCTCACCGCGTCCGCCAGATGCGCCAGGAGAAGCTCACTGGCCAGATCACCGGGAGCGGCTGCCCGAGTCGGCGAACGAGCAGCGGCTGCCGGCTCGGGCCGCGCCGGCTCCAGAGCACTCGGTTCGCCCTGCGGCGGCTCCGGCAAGCGCGCCGGTTCCGGAGGCAACGCAGCCACCGCCTCTGGCCGTGCCACTCGCCCCAGCATCGGGGCTATCACCGCCGTGGCACCGTCGAGCAACGCCAGCCGGTCCGGCCCGTAGAGACCCGGTCTGAACGCCGCCAGCAGGATCAAACCCACGTCCGTGCCCAGGCAACGGATGGGGCGAACCAGCACCGAGCCGTAACCCGCCCGCCTCACCCGATCCTCGATACGCGCCAGCCCTTCGGCTCCAGCCACGGGCTGCGCCTCCGGGATCGCCAGGTTGTCCTTGGCGAGGTCCTCCGGTTCGATCAGCAACGGCTGCCCGTCGCTCCGGTAAAGCCAGAGCGCAAACAGATCGAAAGCGAACTCCGAACGAAGCGCGTCCGCGACTGCTTCATACCAGGCCTTGAGCGTCTCCAGATCCTCGAGCCGCGTGCTGGGATGAAGCAGCGGAATCAGCTCGCGAAGCCCCACCTGACCCGCCGGCATGGGGCCCCAAGAGAGCAGCAACCGTGCCCCTTGTCCACCCCTGGGGCACAGGGCCTTTCATACCGGTCCGGCGGAGCAGCTTGATATACCTAACCCCCCTATACTATCTTCGGATTGAACCACGCTAGCATGTGAGGAACTCCGACTGAAGGCAAGCCATGAAAACCATAACGCTTACAATTTCTGGCATGAGCTGCAGTCACTGTCTGAACGCTGTCAGCAATGCCATCTCCAGCCTGCCAGATATCGAGGTCGAAACGGTCCAGATCGGCCGAGCCCGGGTGCGGGTTCCCGACAGTGGTGATGCGGCTCTGCGTGTACGTGCGGCCATCGAGCAGGCGGGCTACACCGTGGACGCGATCGAGGGACTCGGGAGTTCCGGGGTTGGAGCACAGGGGGATCCTGGGAGGGCCGAAGCGCCATGACCACTCCGACATCGGAGGTGGACCTGCAGGTGGCTCCTGCCCCCGCCCCCGGCTCTCCCCCGGCCGCGGTGTCCCTGACTGTCTCCGGTATGACCTGCGCCGCCTGCTCGGCTCGCGTGCAACGGGCCCTCGAGAAGAGCCCGGGAGTCGAGCAGGCCAGCGTGAACCTGATGACAGGGGCGGCCAGCGTGGTCTACGACCCCGCGGTCACCTCGCCGCACGAGCTCTGCGCCGTGGTCGAGCGTACCGGCTACGGGGCGCGGCTTCCCGAGGAGGGCGAGAGCGTGGAAAGCGAGCTGGCCCGCGAGGAGGCGGAGCAGGCCAGCGAGCTTGCCGTGCTGCGAGTCAAGGTAGGCATCGCTCTCGCAGCGGCCCTGGCCGCCATGGTACTCTCGCTCCCGCTCATGGAGCCCGCATCGCTCCCCGGCTTCGATCCCTTCATGCAGGTCATGATGCTGGTCGCGCGGCCGCTGCGGGAGCTGTGGCCCGGCCTCTTCCGGGCCGACCCTGACCTGCTCCGCTACGTCCTGCTCGCCCTGAGCGCGCCCGTGGTCGTGGTGTCAGGCGGCCGGTTCTTCACCCGCGCCTGGTGGGCCGCACGTCACGGCGGCGCCGACATGAACAGCCTGATCGCGGTGGGAACCGGCGCCGCGCTGCTCCTGAGTCTCGCGGCAACCCTCGCCCCGGGCTGGTTCCGCGCCCATGGCCTTGCGCCCGATGTCTACTACGAGGCGGCGCTCTGGATTATCGCGTTCGTCCTGCTCGGCAATTATCTCGAGGCTGGGGCCAGGCACCGGACGGGCGCGGCGGTCCGCCGGCTCGCCGGACTTCGTCCCGACTCGGCCACGGTGATCCGCGGCGGACAGGAGCTCGTGGTGCCCTTGGTGGAGGTCCTACCCGGTGACTTGGTCCTGGTCCGCCCGGGCCAGCGGGTCCCGGTGGATGGCCGGGTGGTCGAGGGGACCAGCGCGGTGGATGAGTCCATGCTTACCGGGGAGCCGGTGCCGGTCGTCCGGGGACCTGGCATGGAGGTCGTCGCGGGAACCCTCAACGGGAGCGGTGCGCTCCGGGTGCGGGCGCTCCGCGTCGGACGCGACACCGTCCTGGCCAGAATCCTCCGGCTCGTCCGTGAGGCGCAGGCCTCGCGGCCGCCAGTCCAGAGGATTGCCGACCGGATCGCCGGCATCTTCGTGCCCGTGGTCTTCAGTATCGCGTTGCTCACTCTCGGAATCTGGTGGCTGTTCGGACCCGAAGGCGAGCATCTCACGGGTGTCGCCTCCGCCGTGTCGGTGCTCATCATCGCCTGCCCCTGCGCGATGGGCCTCGCGGTTCCGACCGCGGTCATGGTGGCCACGGGTCGTGGGGCCGAGCTGGGCGTGCTGGTCCGGGGCGGGGAGGCCCTGGAGCGGGCTCACGCCATCCAAACCATTGTCTTGGACAAGACCGGCACCGGGACCGAGGGCCGGCCCGCCGTCACCCGGGTCGAGGCCCTCGCCCCGGGCGCCGAAACCGAGGTCCTGCGCTTGGCGGCCTCCCTCGAGCGACGGAGCGAGCACCCCATCGCCGCCGCGATCGTCACGGCCGCGAAGGAGCGCGGGCTTGTCCTGGGCGAACCGGAAGAGTTCGCCACCGAGCCTGGCCGCGGGGTGCGGGGCCGACTCGAGGGGCACGAGGTGCTGGTGGGGAATGCCCGGCTCTTGGCCGACTCCGGCGTGGACCTGGGCCCCCTGGCTGACTCGGCCGCCCGACTCGAAGCTGGGGGGAGCACGGTCGCGCTGGTCGCCGTGGAGCGGCGGCTGCTGGGCCTGGTCGCGGTCAACGACCCCGTCAGGCCCACCGCCCGCACGGCGATTCGCCAGCTTCGCGAGATGGGCCTCGAGGTCGTGCTCCTTACCGGCGACAACCGCCGCGCTGCCGAACGGGTCGCGCGCGAGGTCGGCCTTGACCGGGTGATGGCCGAGGTGCTGCCGCACCAGAAGCGCGACGCCGTGGCGACCCTCCAGCGCGAAGGCCGCGTGGTCGCCATGGTAGGGGACGGGATCAACGATGCCCCCGCCCTGGCGCAGGCGGACATCGGCATCGCGATGGGAACCGGCACCGACGTCGCCATGGAGAGCGGGCAGATCACGCTGGTGGGCGGCGACCTCCGGGGCGTGGTAGCCGCCATCCGCCTGAGCCGATCCACTCACAGGATCATCCGCCAGAACCTGTTCTGGGCGCTGGTGTACAACGTCGTCAGCATTCCCCTCGCCGCCGGCGCCTTGTACCCGGTGATCGGCCTCCGGCTGAGCCCCGCCGTGGCCGCGGCCGCCATGGCGCTCAGCTCCGTCAGCGTGGTGAGCAACAGCCTGCGGCTGCGGCGAGTATCCCTTGGGCGAGGCAGGTGACCGTCCGTGCGACTCCGCCGCGGCGAACAAACCAGTGCGCGGGCGCCTTGCCGGTCGCTCGGCGGGCCTTCCCGCCCAACCCTGCCCGGGGCTCCGTGCCCCTGGGCGCTGACCCCTGGATCCCCTAGCGATGACTGACCAACCCCCCCGGCACCATCCCTGCGGCTGTGCCGCGGGCGAGGGCGAAGATCGCCGCGCCGTGGCGGTAGACCCCGCGATCAAGGCGTCCGTGCTGGCCCGCCTCCGGCGCATCGAGGGCCAGGCCCGCGGGCTCCAGCGCATGGTCGAGGAGGAACGCTACTGCGCCGACATCATCACCCAGATCTGCTCGGTCCAGGAAGCCCTCCGCGCCACCAGCCGCGAGCTGCTGCGGAACCACCTCCAGCACTGCGCGGCCGAGGCGATCCGCTCCGGCGACCCGGCTCGCACCGAGGCCATGTACGACGAACTGGTGGATCTGGTCTTCCGGGGCACCCGGTAGGCGGCCTCCACCGAGGACGCACCAGCTCGCGATCGGCCGGGAACCGGGGAGGCCGCGCGACTCGGCGGTTCAGCCTCGCGCCTCCTCCGCCCGGCGATCTCGCCGTTCGAGGGCCGCCCGATACTCCTGCACCAGGCGGTCCATCATGGCCTCCCGCCGGCGATAGAGTCGCTTGAGCGGCCGCGGGGGATGGCGCGCCAGCGCGTAGGCGGTGAGAAGCGGCAGCGAGACCGTGCTGTCCAGGTAGCAGACAACCGTGCTGGGCAACTGATCCGGATCAATCTTGCCCCAGCTGACCGCTTCGTTGGGTGTGGCGCCAGACAGACCGCCGGTATCGGGCCGAGCGTCGGTGAGCTGCAGGAAGTAGTCGTGCCCCTTCTCGTCAATCCCCAGCACTTCCTGGATCTGGGGCTCCGTCTGGAGCAGGAAGTTCTTTGGGCTGCCCCCGCCCACGATGAACGCCGCGCTGCGGCCCCCCGATCGCTTGGCCTCGAGCACGATCGCTGCCGTCTCGTTCACGTCGGCCGTCACGTCGAAGCGAAGCCGGCTGCCCGCCAGCGCCTGCTCGGCCACGTTCATGCCGATCGAGCTGTCGCCGGGGGAACTCGTGTAGATCGGCACCTCCAGTTCGTGCGCCGCCGCCAGCACCGAGCGGCGCGCGCGCCCCAGTGCCCGCTCCCGCTCCCGCAGATAGCCGCCGAGGAGGTAGTGGTATTCGGCGGTGCTCAGCGAGCGCTGGAACTCGGGTCGCGCCGAGACCTCGCGCAGGAACGCGTCGGTCGAGAGGAGCACCCCGTAGTCGAAGAAGATGTCATAGATGCGCACCACCCCCTTCGCGCGGAGCTCGACGTCGTCGGCGAACGGCGTTCCCTGGTGCAGCCCCAGGTCCAGCGCAAAATGGGCGTCGTGATAGAGGTTGGCGCCGGTGGAGACGATCCAGTCCACGAACCCTGCTTCCATGAGCGGGATGAGGCAGCTCATCCCGAGCCCGGCCGGAGTCATGGCGCCGGTGAGGCTCAGCCCCACCGTCACCTCGGGCTCCAGCATTCGCTGGGTGAACAGCAGGCACCCCTCCCGCAGCCGTCCCGCGTTGTAGGCCAGGAATGTTTGCTCGATCAGCTCGGCCGCGGTCTCGCGTCCCGTGATGGCGGGCGGGTTGATCCGCTTGCCTCGGAGGTACTCGGCGGAAGAGCGTGACATCGTCCGGCGGACTCAGCGGGTGGACAGCCCGTTCCCGCGGGCCTCCAGCACCAGACGGAGCACCTCGCGGGGATCGTCGGTCACGTGGAAGAGCGCCAGATCCTGCGGGTCGAGCTTCCCTTCACCGACCAGCCGCTGGCGGAGCCAGTCCACCAGGCCCGCCCAGTAGGCCGAACCGAACAGCACGACGGGGAAGCGACTCATCTTGCCAGTCTGGATCAGGGTCAGAGCCTCGAACAGCTCGTCCAGCGTCCCGAATCCGCCGGGAAAGAACACGAAGGCCATCGAGTACTTGGCGAGCATGGTCTTCCGCACGAAGAAGAACCGGAAGTACATGCTGCGCCGGACATAGGCGTTGGTCCCCTGCTCCCGCGGTAGCTCGATGTTGACCCCGATCGAGAGGCCACCCCCCTCGACCGCCCCGCGGTTGGCCGCCTCCATGATTCCAGGCCCGCCCCCGGTCATGATCGGCACCCCCGCTTCCGCGAGCAGGCGTGCCGTTTCCACCGCGGCCTGGTAGTGGGGGTCCTCTGGCGGGGTGCGTGCCGAGCCGAAGATCGTCACCGCGTCCACCACGTCGCCCAGCTTCTCGAAGCCCTCGACGAACTCCCCCATGATGCGCAACACCCGCCAGGGATCCGTCTTGCGGAGCGCGTCCGGACGCTCCGGCACGGCGCTCTCGAGCAACTGTTCGTCCGCCGTGGGACCCGGCGGCCGGGCGCTGAACCGAAGCGATCGGTGGTCAGGCATCGTCACGGCGCAAGTACTCCAGCAGGGCCCGATGGTCCTCGGGCACATTGTAGAAATAGGGGCTCACCCGCAGGTGGCCAGGTCGGGCGTCCACCACGAAGCCGAGCGCCTGAAGGCGCCGGACATCCGCGGCCGGATCGCGCCGGGGCAGCGTCACGATACCGCTCCGCTTGGCCGGGTTGGACGCCACCCGAGGCCGGAGCCCCAGCGCCTCGGCGGCTCCGATCAGATCCTCCGTGAGCGCGCTGGTCACGGCCCGGAGCGCCGCGACCCCGATTTCCTCGATCACCTCGAGCCCTCCGAGCTGTGCATACACTGCCGCCATCCCGGGCGTGCCCAGCTCGAAGCGCCGCCCGTCCTCGGCTAGCTCCAGCCGGTAGGGGTCGAAGCGGAACGGCCCCGCGTGCGCGAACCAGCCCGTGATCCCCGGCCGGAGCCGCCCGGCCAGGCGCGGTGCCACGTACAGAAAGGCGATGCCCGACCCCCCCAGCAGCCATTTGAGCCCGCCAGAACAGTAGAAATCCACCTCGAGCGCGCCCACGTCCACCGGAATCTGTCCCGTGGCCTGATAGCCATCCACCAGGAGCAGGGCCCCGCGGTCATGCGTCAGACGAGCGAGTTCCTGAATCGGCTGGATCGCCCCGCTGGTGAAGAAAACGTGGCTGGTGGCCACCAGCGCCGTCCGCTCGTCCACCGCGCCCTCGAACAGCTCGAGCGGTACCGAAACCCCGTCCGGGCTCCGCAGTACGATCAGCTCGACTCCGCGATCGGCCTTCGCCAGCCACTGGTACGGCAGGGTAGGGAAGTCGAGCTCGGTGGTCACCACCCGCGGGCGCCGGCTGTAGTCCAGCGACTCGGCGGCCGCCGAGAGGGCCGCCGAGATGCAGGAGTGGAGGGCAACGGCGCCCGCCGGGGCGCCGATGATCCGGCCGTACGCCGCCCGCAACCGCTCCAGCGCGGGCAGCCAGGTGTCATACCATGCCGCGGCGCCCCGACTCTCCCAGACCTCGAGGAACTCCTCGACCCGGGCCCGCGACCGGCGCGACAGGGCGCCGAGGGAGCAACTGTTGAGGTACCGCGTCTGGCGAAAGATCGGAAACTCGGCGCGGTAGCGCCCCAGGTCGGGCACGGTGGTGGTGGCCGTCATGGCCGAGAGAATATAGTCCCGCCTTCCGCGATTCGCGCCTGCTACATTTCGGGCGCCATGCCCCGGAGAGACTGGCTCCGCCTGACGCTCGCCCTCGCGCTCCGCGCGCTGGGACGCCCGCGCACGGCCCTGGATCTGATCGCCCTGGCCTGGGCCTTCCGGCGCCGCCGCTGGTGGGCCCGGGCTCCCTTCCTGCCGCTTCCGGATGGGGAATATCTCGCCTGGCGCCTGCATACCGCCTACGGCGACGACCCACCGGTGCCCCCCGCCGATGAGGTGCTGCGCTTTGCCCGCTGGAGGAGGGAGATCCTGAGATCGTGAGCCAGACCACTGAACGTCCCCACGTCGTCATCGTCGGCGGCGGGTTCGCGGGCCTCTACGCCGCCCGCGCCCTGGCCGACGCGCCGGTGCGGATCACGCTCGTGGACCGCCGGAACCACCACCTGTTCCAGCCCATGCTCTACCAGGTGGCCACCGCCGCGCTGTCTTCCAACGACATCGCGTCCCCGATCCGCTCCGTCCTCCGGAAGCAGAAGAACGTGGAGGTCCAGCTGGCCGAGGTGGTAGCCGTCCAGACGGCCGAGCGGAAAGTGGCGCTGGAGGATGGAAGTAGTATTAGCTACGACTATCTCCTGCTCGCGCCCGGCGTGCGGCATTCCTATTTCGGTCGAGATGAATGGGAGCCCCTCGCCCCTGGGTTGAAAAGCCTGGAAGACGCCGAAGAGATCCGGCGCCGGGTGCTCTTGGCGTTCGAGCGCGCCGAGCGCGAACCCGACCCGGTCAAGCGGCATGCCTACCTGACGTTCGTCGTGGTCGGAGGCGGCCCCACCGGGGTCGAGGTTGCGGGCGCGCTGGCCGAGATTCGCCGCTACGCGCTGCGGCGTGACTTCCGGCACATTGACCCCCGCGATGCGACCGTCCTGCTCCTCGAGGGCGGCCCCCGCATTCTGCCGAGTTACCCGCCGGAGCTCTCGCTTCGGGCCAAGGAGACCCTCCGCAACTTGGGGGTCGAGGTCCGGGAACATACGATGGTCACCGACATCCGGCCCGATTATGTGGTGGCCGCCGGGTGGACCATCCCCACCCGTACGGTGGTGTGGGCGGCGGGCAACACCGCGAGCCCCATCACCCGGACCCTCGGCGTCCCGCTCGACCGGCAGGGCCGGGTGCTCGTGGAGCCCGATTGCACCATCCCGGGCCACCCCGAAGTATTCGTGTTAGGTGACGCCGCTCATTTCCCGGACGGCCGGGGCGGCAGCCTGCCCGGGATCTGCCCCGTCGCCATCCAGATGGGGCGGTACGCGGCTCGCTGCATCGAAGGCGACCTCGCCGGGCGGCCCCGCCGTCCCTTTCACTACTGGGACAAGGGGCAGCTCGCGGTCATCGGGCGCGGCCACGCGGTGGCGGACATCTGGCGGCTTCGGTTCTCCGGCTTTATCGCGTGGCTTCTCTGGATCTTCGTCCACATCTTCTTCCTGATCGGATTTCGCAACCGCGTGAGCGTCATGCTCGAGTGGGCCTGGGCCTACTTCACCTACGAGCGGGGAGCCCGCCTCATCACCCGGGCCAGCCCCAGCCTGGAGCGGCACACCCCGCCATTCGGCACTCCGATTCCCGCCCCCGCTGGGGATCCCCCGCATGCCCCTGAGCTCTCGTGAGGTCAAGGCGGAGGCCAGCCGGATCGGCTTCCTCGCCTGCGGGATCGCCACCCTCGACCCGATTCCGCACGCGGGGGAGCTGGACGCCTGGCTGGCGGCGGGGTACGCCGGCACGATGCGGTATTTGCACCGTCAGGCAGGCAAGCGGAAGAACCCGTCCCGGATCGTCGAGGGGGGGCGTTGTGCCGTCGTCGTGCTGGACAGCTATTACCGGCGAGACCCCACGCCCCCCACTTCCGCGGCTCTGGATTCGCCCGCTGCCGGAGCGGGGGTGCCGAGGCCCAAGATTGCCCGCTACGCCCGCGGCACCGATTATCACAGCGTGATCGGCGCGCGACTCGCCCGGCTGGCCGATTTCCTCCGCCTGAACGGCGCCTCGATCGCGCGGCCGTATGTGGATGCCGGGCCCGTGCCCGAGCGAGAACTGGCCCAGCGGGCAGGCCTGGGGTGGATCGGCAAGAACACGATGTTGATCCGGCCCGGCGCCGGATCCTTCACGTTCATCGGGGCGGTGCTCACCGACCTCGAACTCGAGCCGGATCAGCCGTTCTCGAGCGATCGCTGCGGGAGCTGCACCCGCTGCCTCGACGCCTGCCCGACGGATGCCTTCGTCGCTCCCCGCGTACTCGACGCCACGCGCTGCATCTCCTACCTCACCATCGAATACAAGGGTGAGATTCCCTCGCCTCTTGCCGGCCGGCTGGAGGGCTGGGCATTCGGCTGCGACATCTGCAACGAGGTCTGCCCCTGGAACTTGCGGTTTGCCGCGGAGGCCACGATCCCGCTCGATGCCCCCCGCACCGACCTGGACCATGCCGGCCCGGACTTCTTCGAACGGATGTCGCCGGCGGAGTTCGATCGCCGGTTCGGCGACACGCCGCTTGCGCGACCGGGCCTGGCCGGCATGCGGCGTAACTGGCGGGTCGCTCTCGACTCGTATCCCGGGGTTCACCAGGACGCGCACGGGCGCGGGAGTTCCGGCCCGGGCGGGCCAGCGAATCCGTCCTGAACAGAAAACCTGGAGTCGCAGGCGCTCGACCCCTGGGCCCAAGGGGCGAGCGCCTGGAACACTCGCGGCCTGCCCCCCGCGCTGCCCCGCTCCCCCGGCCACCTTCGCAGCGGGTACCCGACAGTTTCAGGTGAACGCTCCTGCACGGCCCGGGTCTCCACCGGCCCGATTCCCACCACCTCGACCACGGCCTCCTGATCGAACCACTCCGCGTGAGGTGTGTGCGGAGGTATCACGAAGAAGGCTCCCGCCGGGTAGATCCGGACCTCGCCTGAATCGGCCCTGGTGCCCCGCTCGAGGCGCGCCGTCCCGCAGAGAACGGTGACATAGAGCGGCTCGCTGTGCACGTGCGCCGGCGCTCGGAAGCCGGCGGTGAACTTGAGCCGCTCGATGAAGAGTCCTGGCAGCGAGCGGGCGCCTCGCAGTGCCAGCACCGAGCGCCCGGGCACTGCGGGGCTTTCCTGCCAGGCGAGGCTCGAGTCGGGTAGCGTGGCCAGCGCGGGGCAGGGGGGCGCCTGCCCGGCAAGCGAACGGCTCTGCCCCAGAAGAAGGCTCGCGGCCGCGGCGAGGACCCGTCCCGCAAGAGCTCTCGAGGTACGACCGTTCCTCTTGTTCCGGGCCCGGGCACCCGAGGAGGCGCACCGGGTGCCGGGCACCGCGCCGTCGGGCGAAAGGTTCGGGGACCCCGCGGCGTCCGATGTCCCTGGCGGGCCGAGCCGCCGTTCCGCCGGCCCGGCCGGGCGCAAGGCCCCTGGCGAGGCGCAGCTTGTGGCCCGCGCCCGCGCAGTCATGGGGACCTGCCTAACGCCGCCAGTGCAGAGGTCCCGGCCCGAGTCCGGCCCAGGGCACCTGCCTGGACCAGAAGCGTCAGGAGCTAGGGCAGCAACAGGAAGAGTTGATAAGGTACGCCCAGCAGGAACGACTGGAACAGGAACTGGAGGGCCATGGCCGCCCCGAAAAAGAGGGCCGCGCCCGCGACTCGGAACGGATTCCACCCGCCCAGGGCCACGATGGCAATGGCGATGAAGCCGCGCCCCGCCGTCATCTTTTCCGCGAAGGTGCCCACCTGCGCCAAGACCAGACTC